>JALOOL010000314.1 GCA_025454425.1 Hydrococcus sp. Prado102
TGCAAATTTCTCAACCCGCGCGATCGTCTTCCGACCCTATATTTACTATCAAAGTCACCATCGATCGCCAACAAAAAGCGTCGCTAGTTGAAGTTAAGCAAGCTACCAAGACTTTTCAAAAGCAAGAATTTGAGCTATCAACTACAGATTTAAGTAAAATTGAAGCAGAAATTAGCAAAAAATTGGGTTTATCTGCCGAACGCGTCAGACAGCTAGTGCGCTATCAAATGAGCGATCTGCGATCGGAGATTAGTAATTAGGGATTAGGCATTAAGAATTATAAAATTTAGACAGTTGATATTTCGATTTTTCTAATTTTTCGCTCTTTTGATATATTGACGATCCCACTTTCCCGATAACCCAGTCACCACTCACCAATCCCCAATCGCCAATACAAGTTTAAACTTTCGGTAAAGATTGCAAAATGGGGCTGACAATCTCCACAAGAGATTGACATAATTTGTAATAAGTTAACATCTATAATGTTCTACTTTATTAAAAGCAATAGATAACATCCTGCCGCTTCGTCGCGTCTGAAGGAGTAGCAGCGAGATTGACTAAAAAATCCATCTAAAATTGACTTAAGAGTTAAAGATGACCCAAAGCCTGGAAAAGCTTGCTCAAAACCAAAGCGCTCCTGCGACCATTCTTGAATTGTTGCGATCGCGAGCCACACAACAACCCGACGGTCGCGCCTATACCTTTCTCATCGATGGGAAAACCGAAAGCGAACCACTAACCTATGCAGAATTAGACCGTCAATCCAGAGCGATCGCGGCTCTATTACAACAATATCAAGCCAAGGGAGAACGGGCACTCTTGCTTTATCCGCAAGGCTTAGAAGTCATCGCTGCCTTTTGTGGCTGTTTGTATGCGGGAGTTATTGCTATCCCCGTACCGCCGCCAGAATCAGGCAGACTCAAGCGTACTTTACCCAGACTGCGGGCGATTGTTAGAGACGCGCAAGCGTCTTTTGCCTTGACTACCGCAGGAATTCTCTCGCTGATTGAAAACGTGCGCGACGAATTTCCAGAATTCGAGCAAATGCGTTGGATCGATACGGCAACGGTCGATTTATCCCTGGCAGAACAATGGCAAGATCCGCAAATCGATAAAGACCAGCTAGCCTATCTTCAATATACCTCTGGTTCTACTTCTACGCCCAAAGGCGTAATGCTCAGCCACTTTAACCTAATGCACCACGCAGGTTACTTAAAAAGAGCTTGCGGTTACGAACCCGATAGCGTGACGCTGACTTGGATGCCATATTTCCACGATTACGGCTTGGTTGAAGGGATGATGGTTCCCCTCTACAATGGAACGCCTTGCTATCTCATATCTCCCTTTGCTTTTATCAAGCGTCCGATGCAATGGCTGAAAAATATTACGAGATTCCGCGTCACGCACTCGCAAGCGCCTAATTTTGCCTACGATTTGTGTACCCGCCGCATCAAAGCCAAAGACTTTGAGGAGTTGGATTTAAGCAGTTGGCAAGCCGCCGGAAATGCCGCAGAACCGATTAACCCAAAAGTAATGGCAAAATTTGTCGAAATCTTCTGCGAACGCGGTTTTGCCTGGGAAGGCTTCGCACCTGCTTACGGACTGGCGGAATATACTTTACTTGTCTCGACTAAACCCAAAGGAACTAAACCAGTATTTGCTACTTTAGACGCGGCTTCCCTCGAACGGGATAAGATTGTCGATGCCGAACCAGGACGGGAAAGCGGAGTCAGAACCCTTGCTAGTTGCGGTCGCTTAGTTTGTGAAACAAAAGTTGCGATCGTCCATCCCGAAACGTTGAAGCGATGCGCTCCCGACGAAGTAGGCGAAATTTGGGTATCCGATCCTAGCGTTGCAGGCGGTTACTGGCAGAAAGAAGAAGAAAGCGATCGCACTTTCCGAGCCTATACCGAAGATACCAAAGAAGGGCCTTTTTTGCGCACGGGCGATTTAGGTTTCTTAAAAGATGGCGAACTCTACATCGCGGGACGGATTAAAGATTTAATTATCATCCGAGGCACGAATCATTATCCCCAAGATATCGAATGGACGGTACAGCACCTCCATAATTCCCTGCGTCCCGATTATGGCGCGGCTTTTTCGATTGAAGATAACGGAGACGAACAACTAATAGTCGTTCAAGAAGTCGAGCGTCGCAGCGAGAAGTTTGATAGCGAGCAACTAATTGGCGATATACGTCAGGAAATTGCCGAACAACACGAAATCCCCGCACACGCGATCGTCTTGGCAAAATCGGGAACGATTCTCAAAACTGCAAGCGGTAAGATTCAACGTCGCGCTTGTCGTCAGAACTTCTTGAATGGAACCATTAATATTGTCGCCGCTTGGAGCGAGAATCCCGAACTCGTTGCAAAATTTAGTTCTTTAGATGAGGAAATAGAGGAGTAGAAACTGTAGCTTATCCGAGATACGATAATTGCTTTTTCAAATCCTTTAAAACTATGAAAATACAACGAATTTGTGGAACCAACAGAAGAACAATTTTTAGTTTTTAATGCTCTCGATACGCTAGCGCTAATTTTAGGAGACTTTTATGATGAAAGACAAGGCAATTGGTATATTCAAACTCCCAGTCAAATCTTACCTCTTTCGGTAATTTTGCCCAATGGAGAAATAGTCCCATTTGAGTTTGTTCAAGATTATGACCAACCCTGAAACCATTAACCAAAAAAAAGCTCAACGAATGCTTCAACTATTCGCTACAGCACGCCAGCGATATTTAGAAGCGGGAGGAAATCCAAACCATTCAGCAAATAAACAATGGATGACAGAAGAAGAACGAGAAGAATTTGTAAATTTAGGAGAACAAATTTTTGATGAAGAGTACATCAAAAAATCTTTAGAGCAGAAAAATCAACCCTCTTTATAACTCTTAAGCAAAATAAATTACACAAACTATATGCCCGTTCTATGAATGCCTGTTGCCTCTTTCCTTTCATCAATGCGCAAATTTAATTTTGTCTAATTACTTAACTTGCTTGCCAGGGTAAAGACGGCTAAAATGCTTATTAATTTTTGTAAACTCTCGACCTTCAGCAACGACGACCAATCGATTGTTTTGAAGGAGTTTCACCAGATAGCGATCGTTAACATGAATGGAGCGAAAATCTGATGCACGAACTCAAGCAATACTGGGTTGCTGAAGCGCTCGAAAAAGACCTGGGAGATCCTCTCATTCCTGATAGCGCAATGTCTTTTAAAAGAGTCATTGAAATCGATGAAAGCGAGGAATTTCCTCACCAAGAAATCGAGTGGCTCTACAACTGGAAATTACAACATCACTATATTCCGACCAATTGCGGCGGAGAATTTACCTCTTTTGAGGAATTTGTTGCCTTTGTCAGAGTATTAAGCCGTCGCGACCAGACAATCGGGATCGCTTTTACCACGCTTTTCTGGTCGTTTATCACCTGGATGGCGGGAAACGAGCAACAAAAACAAAAACTCGCCCATTATATTAAAAACGAATATGGCGCGATGTGCCTGGGCTATTCAGAAAGGGCGCACGGTAGCGATTTAGTTAATAGCGACCTGACGGCGACGAAAGTTCCTGGCGGCTATCTCCTCAACGGCGAAAAATGGCCGATTAACCGCGCTACCATCTCTGGCGTTTCGTACATTTTGGCAAAAACCGACCCCGCAGGCGGGCCGAAATGTCTGACGCTTTTTATGGTAGATAAGCGCGAACTCGATCCCGCACAATACTACAATCTACCCAAAATTCTCACCCACGGCATCCGCGCATCCGATATGAGCGGTATTGGATTTAAAGATTGCTTCGTTCCCGACTCGATGCGCCTGCGCGAAGAAGGAGACGGACTAGAAATCGCTCTCAAAGGCTTCCAGATTACGCGGATGCTGTGCGCGGCTTTCTCTCATGGTGCTGCCGATACTGCGCTGAGAACGACTTTAAACTTTGCTACGAACCGAGTTCTTTATAACAAAACCGTTTTCGACATTCCCCAACCTCGTAAAACTCTCGTCGATGCTTTTCTCGATATTTTGATTTGCGATTGCGAAACCATCGGCGCAGCGAGGGGATTTCATATCATTCCCGAACAGTTTAGCGTTTGGGCATCGGTAGTAAAATACTTCGTCACCGTCCAACTCGAAACGATGGTTAATAATGTATACGTCGTTTTGGGTTCGCGGTTCTATATGAGAGAAGAACACGACTGCGGCATTTTTCAAAAAGTGTTGCGCGATAACTCCATTATCAGTATGTTCGATGGGAGTTCGGTCGTTAACTTACACGCGCTCATTCTTCAGTTGCGTCAGCTAACTAAAACTCGCGCCAGAAGAAAACCGCAAACCATGACAGAGATTCAATCTCGTTTGGAGAGCATTTTTTCTCTAGAAAAACCCGTACCGACCTTTGAACCCCAAAAATTAGAACTGTTCGGACGCGGAATCGACGACCCATTACAAGGGTTAGAAATTGCCCTGCAACAGTTGGAAAACCTCAAAGAAGCATCGGATGTCGATACAGAGGTATTAAATAAGCTTCTCGAACTGGGCAATTTAGTATTAGAGGAATTAGATGCCCACGACGAACAGATAGCGAACTCCAAATTTGAATTCGGTCACGACCAAGCGCCCGAATTATTTGAAATCGCTAAGAAATACTGCACGTTGCACGCAGCAGCCGCTTGCTTGCATATGTGGCTGTACAACCGCCAAATCCTGGGCGATTTCTTCGCCAAAGGAGAATGGCTGGTGTTGAGTCTGCACAGGCTTCTGCGTACTTTGCGACCTTTACCTTATACTCTCTCTCAAGCATATGAGGAAAACGTCGCTCAAGAACTGCTAAAGCTTTATAGACAAGATAAGCTTTTCTCTATCGTTCCTTTCCAACTCGCTCAATCTCAATCGCAAACCAAAGAGGATACAACCCATGCAAATTCAGAACTCCAACTCCAAGCTTGACGAACAAACATCAGCTATGACTCCTACTCAAGCCGTCCAAACTTGGCTAGTTAAGCAGTTAGCCGAACAACTTTCACTCGACCCCAAAACAGTCAGCGTAGGCGAACCGCTAACCCGCTACGGACTCGATTCTATCGATGCGGTTACGATGGTCGGTGATTTAGAAGATTGGCTCGACTTAGAACTTCCTTCGACGCTATTTTGGGACTATCCGACGATTGAAAAGTCGGCTAAATATCTCGTCGAAAACTTTGATGTAGCCAATGCTTTAAATGGTGCAGAAGCGACTCCAGAAGAAGCTAGCAGCAAAGAAACTGCCGAACCCGCTTCTAATGGCAAAAAAGGTTGGGGTGGTCTTTGGGGACGTAAAGGGTAAAATTCAGTTATTAATTTTGTAGGGGACGGCGTTCCTTAGCCGGAATTACTTCCGGCTCCACGCCTCGCGAATGGTCATTCGCCCTTACAGTTATGAAATCGCTATTATCAATAACTAATTACTCGATACAGAGCCTTGAATTACTCTGAATTTTCCTTTTGGTTTATTTTAATTGCCTTTGCCGTTCCCTATTTTGGGGTACGCGCGATCGCGAAGTCGCTCAATCTCTGGCGCGATAGCTTTGATGCGATCGGACTGATGGTTTGGTCGCTAATGTTGTTTTTAAATACCGATCGCACGAGTTTTGCGGTTTTTGCTTTTGATGTCGTCTTCAATTACTTGATGGTCGCGTGGATTTTACGCCTTCAAGGAACTCAAGCGAGATTAGTTGCGGCGATCGTTATTATTGTTGATATTGCAATTCTTGCTTATTTTAAATATCTCGTCTTCTTTGTCGAGGGGGTTGTCGGATTACTTATTAATATTCCCGATAATTGGCGATCGCTCTCTCCAATTCCCATACGCGATCGCATTCCCCCTGGCGTTTCTTTCTACACCTTCCAAATGGTCGGCTTTGTAGTCGATTCGCTAACGTCTAGGAAAAAGAAACCCCTCGCTTTTATCGATTACGTCAACTTTGTTTCTTTCTTCCCGCAAATCGTCGCAGGCCCTATCGAACGCCGCATTGACCTTTTGCCGCAAATGGAAAAATTCCGTTTTAAATTCTCTATAGAAAACTTTGAAGAAGGATTTAAATGGTTATCGCTAGGACTGTTTATGAAATTTGTCCTTGGCGATAATTTCTCACCGTATATCGAGCTTACCGATACGGGAAATCCTTGGGTTATTTGGTTTCAAGCTTTCCTATTTACATTAAGAATTTATTTTGACTTTGCCGGATATAGTTTTATTGCAGTTGGTTTGGCTAAATTCTTGGGAATTAAGCTAACCCTCAATTTTCTCGCTCCCTATACCTCTCAAAGTATTAACGAATTTTGGCGACGCTGGCACATTACCTTAAGTACCTGGTTCCGCGATTATGTTTTTATCCCGCTCATGGGATCTCACAAACAACTAGCGCCTTTTTTCCTATTTATTACCTTTACGCTTTCTGGTTTCTGGCACGGTGCGGCGTGGAATTTTATTATTTGGGGCGCTTATCACGGCGCTTTATTACTCGTCCTGCGCTATCTGGGCAGACCTTTTTACGGTTTTGTTGGTAGATATGTCTCACAACCGCAATTTATTTCTTGGGGATTAACATTTGGTTCGGTAATACTAGGCTGTTTGTTCTTCATGGAAACAGATATGAACCGACTGGTTGTTAAATTACAAACCATCTTGACTCCCTGGAATTATTCTTTAGCTAATTTAGGTGCGTTATTTAGTTCCTACAGTTTAAACGAGGGAGTCCTACTGACAGTTATTCTTGGGTTGGGTGGAGCGATATTACTGATGGAACATATAGCCGTTTGGCAACAAAAGTTTGAATATGAGTTGCTTCTGTCGCGTTGGGTATCGCCAGTATTGCTTGGCTTAACTATCTTACTCGCAGCCAATACGCCTTCAGAGTTTATCTATTTTGAATTCTAAAACTCTATCGATTGGTAGATCGAATGAGAGAAAGCATAAACACATCATTAAGGAATGACCTGTGTCACAATTGTTAACGGTATTAAGAAAATAGTGAAGCAAATAAAATAGGCATTACATAATGGAATGGCTTTATCAGTACGCCTGGTTGATTCCCGTCCTCCCCTTAGTTGGAGCGATGGTAGTCGGTTCGGGTTTAATCTCTCTAAACCAAGCTACTAACCGTCTCCGGCAAATTAATGCTGTATTCGTCGTTTCTTTGCTCGGAGCAGCAATGGCGTTCTCATTTGCTCTGTTATGGAGTCAAATTCAGGGACACGCCGAATATACTCGCTCTATTGAATGGGCAGCAGCAGGTAATTTCCATCTCTCGATGGGGTATGTTATCGACCATCTCAGTTCTCTGATGTTGGTT
>JALOOL010000043.1 GCA_025454425.1 Hydrococcus sp. Prado102
CGGAATCGGAATGTCGGCTCTTGCCTACATTCTGGCAAAGCGTCAGTTACCTGTTTCGGGTTCTGACCTTCGCCCCAATCACATAACCGAACGTTTGCAATCGGTTGGCGCTCATATTTTTCATCGTCAAGAAGCAAGCAATCTCGAACTATTTCAGCGCGATCGCCCGATCGGAGAACCTTTAACTATATTAGCTGGAGCGGGGCAAAATGGCGCGAGTAAACCTACGCAATACTCCACTAAAATCGGCTTTAGCGACAATCTACCTCAAGTAATTTGTTCGACAGCCATTGGCAAAAGTAATGGCGAATATCTAGCAGCTAAAGAACGCGGTTGTCCTATTTTTCATCGTTCTGACGTTTTAGCTGCTTTAATTGCCGATTATGACAGTATTGCGGTTGCGGGAACCCACGGAAAAACGACGACCAGTAGTTTAATTGGCTATGTACTATTCAAAGCAGGCGTAGATCCCACGATTGTTGTTGGGGGGGAAGTCGATGCCTGGGAAGGCAATGCACGTTTGGGTCAAGGACGCTATTTAGTCGCCGAAGCTGACGAATCGGACGGCTCTTTGGTCAAACACGCTCCCAAAATTGGCATAATTACTAATATCGAACTCGACCATCCCGACCACTATCAGAATTTAGAAGAAGTTATTAAAACTTTCGAGATTTTTGCCTCCCAGTGCGATACGACGATTGGATGTATTGACTGCGAGACGGTAAAAGAACGCCTTAACCCTACAATTACTTATAGTTTGTATCCAGAGAAAGAAGCCGACTATACCGTAACCGAGATAAGCTATCAAGCAGGTGGCAGTACCGCTCAAGTTTGGGAGCGAGGCAAGTTATTAGGGCAAATACAATTGCAAGTTCCAGGTCAGCATAACATTAGCAATGCTCTAGCAGCAGTGGCGACAGGACGATTAATAGGACTGAATTTTGAAGTTATTGCCGACGCGATCGCGACTTTTGAAGGGGCAAAGCGACGATTCGAGCATCGCGGCTATACCAATGGGATTACTTTCATCGACGATTACGCCCACCATCCTAGCGAAATTCGGGCAACGCTCAATGCTGCTCGTTTAAAATTAAATAAAGCACCCAATACGCGAGTCGTTGCCATATTCCAACCGCACCGCTACAGTCGAACCGCTGTTTTCTTAGACGAATTCGCGACGGCTTTTGGCGATGCCGATTTGGTAGTTGCAACCGACATCTACAGTGCAGGCGAAGTCAATCTTCATCAACTAAACGGGCAACGAGTTGCTGACGCGATCGCAGCCCATCACGATAATGTTATTTACCATCCTTCTTTAAAAACCCTGAGCGATCGGTTAAAAGAAATCTTACAAGAAGGAGATTTGGCGTTATTTTTAGGCGCGGGAAATCTCAATCAAACCATTCCCGAACTAATCGCTTTATACGCCGATCGTTAGCTAAAAATGTGTACCATGGTACACATTTTTTTCAAAAGTATTTCCCAAATCAATCGGGTACATCTGACTTGTTGACTTTCCTATGATGATAACCTCCGCTTCCGCCTCGACTCCCTCCCCCGTTCAATTGCCAGGAACGGATTGCATCATTCGCCCCCAAGTTTCCCTAGCAGAGTTTACCTCCTATCGCGTGGGAGGAATGGCACAATGGTATGTCGCCCCGCGCAACTGGGACGAACTACAAGCCACGTTTGAGTGGTTTAGTTCTCAAGATCTGCCCCTTACCTTATTGGGGGCTGGATCTAATTTATTGGTAAGCGATCGCGGTATTCCTGGTTTAGTCGTAGGGACTCGCTATCTGCGCCGCACCCATTACGACCCCGAAACCGCGAGAATTACAGCAAGTGCTGGCGAACCGATCGCTCGCATTGCTTGGGGGGCGGCTAAACGAGGCTGGCGAGGCTTAGAATGGGCGGTTGGCATTCCAGGAATGGTAGGCGGTGCGGTGGTGATGAATGCAGGCGCTCACAATCGATGCGTAGCCGAATATCTCGTTAGCGCGATCGTCCTTTCACCCGATGGAACTCTAAAAACATTAACAGCCCAAGACCTTAACTACAGCTATCGAACCTCTGCCCTACAAGGCGATAAACGTTTAGTAGTCGAAGCGACTTTTCAACTACAACCTGGTTTCAGTCGGGACGAAGTGATGGAAACCACCAACCGAAATCTCAACCAGCGTAAAAGTTCTCAACCTTACGATCGCCCTAGTTGTGGCAGCGTTTTTCGCAATCCCAAACCGCAAGCGGCTGGCTGGCTGATCGAACAACTGGGGTTAAAAGGCTATCGAATCGGCAATGCAGAAGTGTCTACCCGCCACGCCAACTTTATTCTTAACTGTGGAAATGCGAAGGCAGACGATATTTTTCGCTTGATTCGCCACGTCCAAGAAAAAGTTGAAGATCGCTGGGCGGTATTATTAGAGCCAGAAGTCAAGATGTTGGGCGAATTTTTAGCTTGAGGTGGCTGTCTCATCCGTCGCTGAAACGATAAGATGAACAAGAGATCTATTTGGGTTAATCGAGCAAGCGATCGCACTGGCTCAAATCTGTATTCTCGCAAACTAACTTGACTAAAGTTTAAACAGACATGGCAAAAGGACAAGGATTTGGATTTGGCTTAGGACAACTGAAAGACGCTTTTGTAAAAGCCAAACAAGTGCAAGAAGGCGCTAAAAAACTCCAAGAAGAATTGGAGCAAATGGAAATTCAAGGAGAAAGTAGCGATGGTTTAGTGAAAGTTGTCCTGACTGGCAACCAAGAACCCCGTAGCGTAGAAATCTCCCCAGACGCACTATCCAAAGGTGCAGAAGCCCTCTCAGAATTGGTAAGCGAGGCAATGAAGGATGCCTACGCAAAATCGACAGAAACAATGCGAACCCGCATGGAAGAACTAACTAGCGGTTTCAATCTTCCAGGACTATAAATAATTCGTAATTCGTAATTATGTTGGTCACTGGTCGCTGATAAATAGTCCCTTTCCCCTCGATGCTCCTCCCGCTTCGCCTAACGGCTTGCGGAGCGTGCGCGTCGGCTCCCCTTTTCCCCTTCCCCATCTCGCCTATGGCGTTTCTTATGGAAATGAGCTATAAGAGAGCAGAACGATCGCTTTGTTATCGTTCGGCGATAATTTCGAGATCCCTATGAAAGTTAGCATACAGCCAGCCTTAAGCGATGCTTGTCTCGATGCCAATCAAGCGAGCAGTCAGCGTCAACTTTCTCTATCAATTTCTGCGATTTCGCCTGAAGATCGAGAAGAGGCATTACCTTTAAATCTTTGTCTAGTCCTCGATCACAGCGGTTCTTTGACCGGAAAACCCCTAGAAACGGTGAAAGAAGCAGCAATTCGATTGATAGAAAAATTAAGTCCTAGAGATCGCCTCTCGGTAGTTGCGTTCGACCATCGTGCTAAAGCGATCGTTCCCAATCAAACTATTGCGGATCTCGGCAAAATCAAGCAACAGATCCAGCAACTAGAACCTGCTGGCGGAACGGCGATCGATGAGGGGATGAAACTCGGAATTATCGAGGCGACTAAAGGCAAAAACAACGCCTCTTCTCATATGTTACTGTTGACTGATGGCGAAAACGAACACGGCGATAACCAACGCTGTCTCAAACTCGCTCAGTTGGCATCAGAATATAATATTTCAATCAATACGCTGGGTTTCGGAACCTATTGGAATCAAGATGTTTTAGAGAAAATTGCCGACTCTGCTGGTGGAACTCTTTGTTACATCGAAACCCCAGAACAAGTCCTCGGCGAGTTTAGTCGCTTGTTTAGTCGCTTGCAGTCGGTTGCATTAACCAATGCTCGCTTAATAGTAGAGTTAATGCCCCAGGTACGGCTGGCGGAACTTAAACCCGTCGCCCAAGTCGCGCCAGAAACGGTAGAATTAACTTTTCAAACTCAAGGCGATCGCTATCTCGTTCGCTTGGGAGATTTGATGGTAGGAGACTCGCGTATAGTCCTGGTCAATTTATATTTAGGTCAGTTCGAGCCAGGAAAGCAAACGATTGCTAAAATTCAAGTTCGCTACGATAATCCCGCTAAATCTCAAGAAGGGTTATTTTCAGAACTTATTCCCGTCGAGATAGAAGCCCAGTCTATCTATCACCCGCAACCCGATCCGCAAGTTCAAAAAGCTATCTTGACGCTGGCTAAATATCGACAAACTCAAATTGCCGAGAACAAGCTGAAAGAGGGCGATCGCCTGGGTGCAGCTACTATGTTACAAACTGCCGCGCAAACGGCTTTACAATTGGGAGATAAGGGGGCTGCAACCGTTTTGCAAACCAGTGCAACTCGCTTGCAGTCTGGAGAAGATTTAACCGAAGCAGATCGCAAAAAGACGCGCATTGTCGCCAAGACTATTTTGCAAGAAAAAACGCGCCAAGAATAACTAAAGTGACTGGGAACTTTTGCTATCCTTTGTTGGCGCTATCTTTGTATTGCTATTTAGCGAGATTATTGTTAGACGTATTGTGACTGGTGGATTCTTTTTAACAGTTATCAGTTATCGTAAACCGTTGCCTTGAAAACTGATAACCGATCGCTAATTTAAGCTTGATGGTACAACTCGCATTGTTTGAGCTTTGTTAAAACTTCTTGCAAGCGCGAATCCGTTTTTACAAGTTGATAGAGCAAGCAGCTTGGTTGATTGATGCAGTTATTGCACAACATAACAATATGCTATTAGACAGATATCTAATCTTATTGTCCCGCAAAAGTTAGCCAGTTGCTCTAAAACTTTTGATTTGCTTTAACAAGTTAGCCTGCTTCTTCCTCGTATTCTGGGGTTTTCTCCTTCTTCTTGTCGGGAATATTAACCGGAGCAGGTTTATAAGGCTCTGGGTCTACATCGTCATCCCAAACATCGCTGCGGACATCCTCGTCATATTCATACTCTGGTTCGCGTAGGGGTTCGTAGCGCGCTGTCCGTTCGCTTTTAGCTTCGCCCCAATTGTCCTCTTCGTACTCTTCTTCGTATTCTTCTTCATAGCGCAGGGCTTCTGCTTGACGGCGCGGAGGCGGAGCGGCGATTGGTTGTTGCTCCCATTCATCCTCATCCCAACGTTCTTCTACTACAACGGGTTTGCGAGCTTCGATGGGGGTACGGATAGGAATGCCAGAAGGGAGTTGATTTTCTGGACGAGCCGCAGTAGGATAGCCTTCTTCCTCTTCTCTTGCCCATGAAGGCGTACCCAAACCAAGACGTTCTAAAATTCCTACTGTTATCTGTTTGAGGCGTTCTTCGGCTCCTTCAAAAACAATCAAGCGATTGGGACCGCTGCTGACAACTTCCTCCATTGAGATTTCGTAAGTACTGATGAGTTGTTCGGGAATTTGAGGAAGACCGATAGAAGCAATAACAATCGAAGAAACTTTGCCGTCTTCTAGATTGAATTGGAAATCTCGCACTCGACCGAGAGGTTCTCCGGTTTCTGTAATGACTTCGCTATTAATGAGGGGACTATAGGCATCGATATCAATCGTTTCGATCGCGTCTTCATCTTCTACTAAAATTACATCCCCAGCTTGTCGGATACTGTTGATATACATATACTGAGGCATTCCAGAAAAGGAAAGCAAGTTGTCTCGCAGTCCAAAAGACACGACTTCTCGACGGTCGATATCCACTAAAACTTCTTTAACGACTCCCAACTTTCTGCCTGTGTTGCGAGTAATCACCTGTGTATTTAAAAATTCGTTACGTAGACGGATGGTATCAGTTGTCATTTTTTCCTGCGATCGAAGCTTTGGCTTCAAGATAGAAATTTGTTTAATAGATAATGTTCCCAAACAAAACCTGTCGGTCTTAGATTTACTGAATAATAAATTTAATCTCGGACACTAGCGGTTCGGCTCCTTTGGCTTTAATGTACTCGATAGTATACTTAGAGTATTTTTTGGCTAGTCGGTACTAGCTTATCTATGTCAGATTATGCTATCAGTTCCGACTTGTTAACATTTTAACCAATCGATTGACATTTGCCTGCTCTAAAATAAAATGCGATCGCGCGATCGCACAGCGGCAAAGCCGATTGAGCAAAGCTCGCGATCGCGCGATCGCATCGCGTGCAAAAACCTAACTAAGGTTAGATATCTAAAAAAATTACCAAAATTTTTCTAAGATTTTTAGCGCGATCGCCCAATAGACAATTATTCTAGAAGAACTAAGAACAATCTGGTTAGCTAAGATTGAGCTATATCCAGTTAACTGTAGGAATCATTCCATTACGGTTAAACTTTATGAGCGTGGGAATGAAAGAGTTAGAGAAATACTACAAAGTCTTGGGTTTGGAATTAGGAGCCTCTCTCGAAGAGATTAACCAAGCCTATAAAGATTTGGCGTTTATTTGGCATCCGGATCGCATTCCCAAAGATAACCAACGACTGCTCGAAAAAGCCGTTGCCAAACTCCAAGAGATCAACCACGCAAGAGAGCAATTGCGATCGCTCGAAAGCGACCAAAAATCGTCTCGCCAATCTAAGTCAAAATCTTCTGCGCGCTCGACAACGCAATCGACGAAGATAGAACATCCGCAACCGACGTGGGAATATCCTCATTCAACTTACGATCGCGCCAGAAGACCTTACTACGAAGATTATGGCAATGCGGATTTGAGAGGCGCAAATCTAAAAGAGAAAGATCTTTCGGGGAGAAATATGGCAGGAGCCGATCTCAGCGAAGCCGATCTCAGCGATAGCTTTTTGCATAAAGTCAATCTAGAAGCCGCAATTTTATACAGAGCTAATTTATTTCGCGCTAATTTGCTTCAGGCAAATTTAAGACGTGCCAATTTACAGCAAGCCAAGCTTATTGGTGCAGATTTGAGCGGCGCAGATCTCAGAGAAGCGGATCTCAGAGGCGCTCAGGTAGGTTTTGGCAATCGCATCATGGTAAAACTAACGGGGGCTATTCTCACCGGAGCCACTTTACCAGATGGGAGAATTCATAGTTAGTTCAATAGGGAATGGGAAGCGTCCTTCGGAGGACTTGGGGGACAAGAAAAGTCGGAAGTCGAAAGTCGGAAGTCGGAAGTAAAAGAAGGACTTGGGGGACAAGGGGGACAAGGGAGACAAGGGAGACAAGGGGACTTTTTTTAAGTGAATGAGGAATGGGGATTGGTGAATGGGGAATAGGGAATAGAATGCGCGATCGGGGATGTAGGAATTTAGAAATATCCAAAACCCAGTCGCTTTCTTAGTAACGAACAGGCAACAAACCTTGCTCCAACATAGACAACTCTTGCCTGTTGCCTCTCCCGAAGGGAGGGTTTGACCGTATTATTACAGAGATGTTTTTGGGCGCTTAGCTGAAAAAACCGTAGTTTTCACGATGGTTTTGCCGAGTTGAATCCGTATATTTGTGGATAGATAGATTTTTAACCTAACTATATATCCAGTCAGCGCCCAACCATGAACAAAAATTTAACCCCTCCTAAGCTCGTAACAAATCTGAGTAACGCTACTTTTACACTCGCTCATACTAACGAATTTTTGTTTCTGGGATTTAGCAAGGCTGAAGTGGGAGATTATCGAGGCGCGATCGCCGATTACAATCGAGCTATAGCAGTCGATCCTAACTGTATTGATGCCTATCTCGAACGAGCTAACGCTTATTTAGAATTAGAAGAATATCAAGCCGCAATCGACGATGCCGAGCATATTGTACAACTCGATAGCAATAATGCTAGCGCTTACTTTTTGCGGGGGATGGCGTATATGCAAGGGTTTTCCGATCTTGCGGACATAAAGGATTGTCAGCAAGCACTCAAAGATTGCGATCGCGCTCTTTTGCTCAATCCCGACTTTGCTAATGAAGCCGAACCCTTTTTTATCCGAGGTTGGATTTACTTTTTATTAAACAAACCCGAACAAGCGCTTGCCGATCTCGATCGCGCGATCGCTCTTAATTCTAATTTAGCCGATGAAATCGAACCCTATTTCATTCGAGCAACGATTTATTATGTGTTGGGAGAATATCAGAAGGCATTAAGCGATTATGCACGAATCGTTGAAATCGCGCCCGATTATGCCGACGCTTATGCTAATTGTGCCGAGATTTACTACTATCTAGGCGATTATCAGAATGCGCTGACTAATTGTACTTTAGCGCTTCTCCTCGAACCCGATAACGCCGAGCTTTACTTTATGCGAGGTAATATTTTCTACGATTTAGAAAATGATTGTAAAGCACTCGTGGACTACGATAGAGCAATCGATTTCGCACCTGAGTGCGCAGATGCTTATTACAACCGAGGAATAGTTTATTCATATCTCAACGAATCTCGCAAAGCAATCGAAGATTTTCAACAAGCCGCAGATCTTTATCAATCTCAAGGGAAAGACGACGATGAATTAGACGCGATCGCAAAAATTAAAATGGTGAATAGGGATTAAAAAAGTCGGAAGTCGGAAGTCGGAAGTCGAAAGTCATTTCGGAAACTGGTCACTGGTCACTGGTCACTGAAAAAGTGTCCCAGTCGCCAATCGCCTATTCCTTATACTTTTGCTTTGCCAATCGGGAAATCGCGTCTTCGGTAACTCGACAAATGCGCCATTCTTCCATGATGGACGCACCAATACTTTTATAAAAATCGATCGCCGGATTGTTCCAATCTAAGACGCTCCATTCTAATCGTCCCGCACCGCGATCGCTAGCTAACTGCGCAATATAACTTAACATGGCTTTAGCAATTCCGCGACGGCGATATTCTAGAAGGACGAATAAATCTTCGAGATAAATCCCTGGTTTGGTTAAAAATGTAGAGTAATTAGAGAAAAACAAAGCAAATCCTACTGTTTCTTGCTCCCATTGAGCTACGATAGCTTCAACACAAGGGCGATCGCCAAATAAATGATCCCCCAACGCTTCAGCACTACCTACGACCATATGTGAGAGTTGTTCGTATTCTGCCAAGGCACAAATTAAGTCAAAAATTGCGGGTACATCTGAAGGAATTGCAGGACGAATGGTTAGCATTGTCAAGTATTTTTGATTGATTTTATCATCCCAAACTCAGGTGAAGGCAAGACTTTGAGAGTACGGTTTTTTTTGAGTCAACCCAAATGTATTGTGCGATCGCAAAAGTGTGGCGTTCAGAAATATGTTCGCGATAAACTAGACCCCAATCCCTTGTAATTAATAATTTGGTATTTGGGTCAAAGCAAGCGGTAAGCAAATCATAAAACAAGTTTTTCCAGGTTTAGATTCGCACGAGATCGTTCCATGATGGCGATTTTCTATAATGCGTCTGACAGCATCCAAACCTAAACCAGAACCTTTGCCAACCGGTTTAGTAGTAAAGAAAGGCTCAAAAATACGCGATTGAATTTCTTCTGGAATACCTGCTCCTGAGTCGATAATTTGTATTTGAGCAAAATCTCCGCTGCGAGACGTGTGTATTTCAATAGTGCCTTTTTCTGAGATAGCATCGATCGCATTATCGATGAGATTCGTCCAAACTTGATTGAGTTCGCTACCATAAACGAGAATTTGAGGAATATCGCGATCGTAGAAGCGGCAAATTTCAATGCCTTGTTTTATCTTGTAAGAAAATAGGCGCAGCGTATCTTCAAGACCTTCATGGACATCGACAATTTGTTGAGCGCCGCGATCGAGATAAGTATAAGATTTCATCGACTGCACCAGGTCAAAAACTCGCTCTGCACCGCGCAGTCCGCTAGTAATTATCGACATCACATCAAAAGAAAGTGCCAGCCAGTGCAGTCCCTGTTCTCTGAGTTCGGTAGGATCGTTTCTCCAACGTTCCATCAGCATCTTTAGCGTCTCGACTTCGACACCGCCAACGGCTAGGGGTTCGGCTAGTTTCCAGGCATCTCGAACGCCATAGTCTTCGAGCCATTCGAGAATTTTGTCTTCGCGTTCGCTTGATGTAAGGGGATCGATGCGTTGGTTGATAATGGTATCATAGCCATCATCTCGTACTTTCAGCCATTGTTGAGTATGAGCTTCATCGACTTGGCGCTGTCCGTATACCATACTCATACGCTCAAGTTCGACGATTGCTGGGGTAACATCTTTGAGCGCGCGAACCAAAGCCGCTGTCGGATTATTTAACTCGTGAGCGAGTCCGGCTGCTAGGGTTCCGAGTGCCGCCATTTTCTCTCGGTTTTTAATAAAAGACTCTAATCCTTGAAGTCTTTTGCGGACGGCGCGAAATACCAATCGCTCGAAATCTCGGCATTCATGGAGCAATTCGAGAAAGTCTTGCGCATCTATTTCGTAAAGAGAACAATCGGTTAGGGATCGAAACGTGACGAGAAAGGGTTCGTCTGTGAGGATGGGAATTTCGCCGAAGAAGCCAGGTGCGTCGTGCTGTCCTAACGGCATTTCAACGCTGTCACTCATGCGAGTGATGCTAATCCGACCTGTCAGGAGGATAAAAAAACCTCTCGATAGTTCGCCTTCTTTGGCTAGTATTTCTTGGCTAGCTAAGCGAATTTCTTGAGCGCGATCGCAAATCCATTCGAGTCGTTGCTCTGATAAAGATCGAAACAACTCAAGCTTTAGCAGTTCCTCTGGACACAGCAAGATTTGAAATCCTCCTTAGAACTTACAGAACGCCAAAAAGGATTTTGGCTTTGCTTGCGCTATTCGATCGCATCTAGAGGCGATTGCTCGACTAATTCAACCATCCTTTAAGGCGGCGAGCGACTTGAGGACGGCGCAATTTCCGCATAGCTTTACTTTGAATCTGGCGCACCCGTTCGCGCGAAAGATTGAACATACCGCCAACTTCTTCTAGAGTATAAGGCTGACTGGTGCATAAGCCATAACGCAGGGAGATAACATCTTTCTCTCGTTCGGTGAGTACGTCGCTTAACACTTCAGAAATTTCATTGCGCAGCATTGCTTCGCTCATTTTCTCTTCGGGAAGTTGCAGTTCGTTATCTTCGAGCAAATCGACTAACTCAGTATCTTCTCCTTTCCCAACTCGATGATTGAGCGAAAGCGATTGTCGTCTCAGTTGTAGGAGTTGACGTAGTTGGTTGCGACTGATGTCGAGTTCTTGAGCGAGTTCGTCTTCGTTGGGGTTGCGTTGCAGGTTTTGTTTGAGGATGCGTTGCGCTTTTTTTAGTTTGTTAAGTTTTTCAACGATGTGAATGGGAAGGCGAATGGTTCTTGCATCGTTGGCAATGGTGCGAGTAATTGCTTGACGAATCCACCAATAAGCGTAAGTCGAAAACTTATAACCTTTATTGGGATCGAACTTTTCAGTTGCTCGATTCAATCCAATAGCGCCTTCTTGAATCAAATCCAGGAAAGGAACGCCTCGATTGAGATAGCGTTTGGCAATAGACACCACTAAACGCAGATTCGAGCGAATCATTTTGCGTTTGGCGGAACGTCCCCGATAGAGGCGATTTTCTAGCTGGCGTTCGTTTGCCAATCCTAACGCCTGCGCCATTTCTAGTTTTGTTGCCGGACGCTTGAGATTTTCTTGCAGTTGTCTGCGGGTTTCTTCTGCATCTACGAGGAATTTTACGCTAAATGCCAACTCTACTTCTTCTTCTGGTTTGAGTAGGGGATAGCGTGCCATTTCTTTAAAAAAAGCACCTACCGTATCATCTGCATTTGTTTTGGTATATCCCGTTGGCGGACGCGCGATCGTGATACTTAATTCCTCCGATAATTCAATCTCGATTGACTGTAAATCGCCTTCGCCATTATCAGTTTCGAGATTATCTAATTTATCTAAATTCGCTGTCGCGGTTAGATTTTCGTCTTGTGTCAAATTTGAGATGTTCATAAGCTAATAGTTGATTTTTGATAAAAGAAATTAAACTTAGTTTGGGTAATTCACTTTTCTTAATTGACAGATTTTGACATTTTATTCAAGTTTATGCAAATAGTTAATTTTTTCTTAACATCTGGATACGTTTGGTAGATAAGGTTAGCAGAATCTCTAAAAACTTTTGTTTATATAATTACAAAATTACAATTTGCTGTAATTTATTTAAGCTACGATAAAAGGCGGGAGCAATTTTTGAAAGCATAAGCGAGCAACTGCGATTTATATAGATTGCCATGAGTTTTTTTCCTGGGCGCTCTATTAAATACTTTTTTAAAATTTGAGTTGCTTTAGATAGAAAAATAGCATTCGCTCTGAAGTTATACAAACTTAACTTCGTTTCAAGACTGAAAAATTGATGGAAAGATCTGCCTACACTTTAACGGATCGTTCAAAAATTGGCTAGTTAAGAAAAAGTTCTTAATATCTCGCTTGGTGTAATTGGTCAAATAAAATTTAAGTTAACTGTGAGAATAAGGCAACAGAGAACAGTCGCGATTAGTATGTGCGAATACATTATCTAGAAAAATTGCAGGAAATAAGACAAGCTGTTAGGATTGACGCTATTAGCTGTAAGCTAGAACAGATAACATCGATCGCTTCTCTATGTCAGATATTCACTTTAGTTCGATCGTAGCCGAGCCTAACGCTTCATATCAAACAGGCTCGTCAGCCGAAAAATGGCTCGAAGTTCTCGTCGATTGTCCTGGGGTACAAGGACTATATACTTATCGAGCGAGTGCCGATTTAGCCGTCAACCCTGGAGATATCGTCAGCGTTCCCTTTGGGACGCAGATTGTGGGAGGAATTGCGATTCGGTGGTTAGACTTGCCGAGTGCCGATCTCGATCGCGATCGCATCAAAGACGTAGAAGAAGTAATTACTGCTGGTTTTTTCCCCCGTTCCTACTGGCAGTTACTCAATCGCGTTGCCGAATATTATTGTACGGATTTGATGGCAGTTATTAAAGCTGCTTTGCCGCCTGGATTGTTAGGGCGATCGCAACGTCGCATCCGTCTCAAACCAAACGCGCTTCCAGCAGGTGCAGAAACCTTTTGTAGTCCCGCAGCAGGACAAATTCTGCGATTGCTCAAATCGCAAAAAGAAGGCGATTACAGCGCTCAATACTTGCAACGCCAAATTAGAAATGCACAAAGAGGAATTAAAGAATTAATCAAACGCAATTGGGTAGAAAGCTATCTCGAACCGCCAAAAACCACCCGTCCCAAACTGCAAAAAGCCGTAACGTTGGTAGTAGATAGTTTTCCCATCGATTTAACGCAAAGACAGCGAGAAGTCCTAGAAGCCTTACGATACCGAGGCGGCGAATTGTGGCTCAATGAATTACTGCAACTATGCAAAGCTAGTTCTGCCATCGTCGATGCACTCGAAACCAAAGGATGCGTCGTCATTCAACAACGAGAAAGATTGCGTTTATTAGACGAACAACATCAGACGAGCGACGCTCCTAAAACCTTAACATCCGCTCAAGCAGAGGCTTTGAACGCAATTTCTAATCTAGAAGGATTTGCGCAAGTATTGCTGCATGGGGTAACGGGTTCGGGAAAAACCGAAGTTTACCTGCAAGCGATCGCACCTATCTTAGAAGCTGGAAAATCCGCGATCGTACTCGTTCCAGAAATTGGTTTAACGCCGCAACTGACAGATCGTTTTCGCGATCGTTTCGGTCAAAAAGTCTGCGTCTATCATAGCGCCCTTTCCGATGGCGAGCGTTACGACACTTGGCGACAGATGTTGAGTGGCGAACCCCAAATCGTTATTGGAACTCGTTCTGCGGTTTTTGTCCCCTTACCCAAACTCGGTTTAATCGTTTTAGACGAAGAACACGATTCTAGTTTTAAACAAACCCAACCCATTCCCACCTATCATGCTCGTAACGTGGCTAAATGGCGAGCAGAATTAGAAAATTGTCCGATAATTTTAGGTTCCGCAACCCCTTCTTTAGAAAGTTGGGTCAATGTAAATAAAGTCGAAAGTCGAAAGTCGAAAGTCGAAAGTAAATATTCTCCCTTGTCTCCCTTGTCCCCCTTGTCTTCCGAAGGACGCTACCTATCGTTACCCGAAAGAATCCAATCTCGACCCTTACCGCCAGTCGAAATTGTTGATATGCGACGAGAGTTACAGATAGGCAATCGGTCGATTTTTAGTCAATCTTTGCAAAAAGCTCTAGAAAAGCTGCAAGAACGCAAAGAACAAGCAATCCTATTCATCAATCGTCGCGGACACAGCACGTTCGTTTCGTGTAGGAGTTGCGGTTATGTGATGGAATGTCCGAATTGCGATGTATCGCTTTCCTATCATTACACCCACGAAGGAGCAACCGAATTATTGCGCTGTCATTATTGCAACCATAGCAGTTTGCAACCGCGCAACTGTCCAGAATGCAGTTCGCCTTATTTGAAATTTTTTGGTAGTGGGACGCAAAAAGTCACCCAAGAGTTAGAACAACAGTTTCCCGACTTGCGAATCATTCGCTATGACAGCGATACTACCCGTACAAAAGGAGCGCATCGCACCTTATTAACTCGTTTTGCACGAGGCGAAGCAGATGTATTGGTTGGGACTCAAATGCTAACCAAAGGACTCGATCTCGCGCAAGTAACCTTAGTTGGAGTCGTTGCAGCAGATGGATTGTTGTATCATTCGGATTATCGAGCCTCAGAGCGAGCCTTTCAAACCTTAACTCAAGTGGCAGGTCGTGCGGGTCGCGGCGACGAACCAGGTAAAGTCATTATTCAAACCTATTCGCCAGAACACCCCGTCATTCAAACCGTTAAACGCCACGATTACGAGAGTTTTGTCGCAACCGAACTAGCTCAACGGGAAGACTTAAATTATCCGCCTTACGGACGTTTAATTTTAATACGACTCAGTGGAGTTGATGCGATTGAAGTTCAGAAAGCCGCAGAAATTTTAGCAGATGCTTGTAGCAATGTAGTCGGTTCCGATTGCGAAATCTTAGGGCCTGCACCAGCAAATATTATGCGGGTGGCGCGTCGCTATCGCTGGCATATTCTGCTTAAGTATGCTGCGATCGCAGGCGATAATCGGCTAGATTTTAGAGAATTACGCAGTTTATGTCCTCAATCGGTCAGCATGACTGTTGATGTCGATCCGTTGAGTATAGATTAGTACTCACATTAAATTGGGCTAATTAGAACGATACCGATACTACTGCTTGCGTAGCAGGCGGTATTGCAGGGATACGAGATGGAATTGAGGCGATTCCCCAACGCTGGCGGGATAAACTCAGAGGACAAGAATTGTTAAACCCGTTACTCGCTCTTCTTATTTGAATTATTGTGTTATGTGTTTGTCAAAGAGATAAGGTCAAGTTTTGGAACAGGGAAAAGCTCGATTGATTTTCCCTAAGTAAGAATTGCTTCGCGACGCGATCGCATAAATAATTAAGGTAAGCTTACCAAAAAAAACAGAATGTTGAGTTCGACTAAAGAACTGTTAGAAACTGCACGACGCAATGCTTATGCGATCGGTGCATTTAACGTGTATAACTTAGAAGGCGTTAAAGCGGTTGTTAACGCTGCTGAAGTCTATCGCAGTCCGGCGATGCTTCAACTTCATCCTAGCGCCCTTAAATACGGCAAACTACCTCTAGTTAGCCTTTGCTTGGAAGCCGCCAAACAAGCTACAGTTCCTATCGCCTTACACTTGGATCATAGTACTTCAGAAAATGACATTCAGTTAGCGCTAAAAGCAGGCGTGCGTTCTATTATGGCTGATGGTTCGCCGATGCCTTACGAGGAAAATTTGCAATTTACACAGCAAATGAGCGAACTGTCGCATACTTATGGGGCAGTAGTAGAAGCAGAAATTGGTAGAATTAGCGGCACGGAAGATGGGTTAACGATTGCTGAGAAAGAAGCGAAGATGACTGACCCCGAACAAGCATTCGAGTTTGTTCGCCGGACGAATGTAGATTCGCTAGCTGTGACAATCGGTAATGTTCATGGGGAATATAAAAGTCCTCCTCGTTTAGATTTTGCTCGTTTGGAACGCATTCGCAATTTAATAGATGTTCCTCTGGTTTTGCACGGTGCTTCTGGTTTGCCAGAATCAACAATCGAGCAATCGATTCAACTCGGCGTTTGTAAGTTTAACGTCAATACTGAAGTGCGTCTGGCATATATGCAGGCACTCAAGGATGAGATCTGCGGTGCGAGTTCCAAGGATTTGTTGGAGATTGCAGGAGAAGCAATCGAAGCGATGCAAGAGGTGATTGCGGAAAAGTTGCAACTTTTCGGTTCGGTGAATAAGGCTCACTTACACATTAACCCCTATGCAGCGATTTTAACCGCGCAAGCTCATAATCAGTGACCAGTTATTAAATTTTGGATTTTGGATGAGAGGATTTTGGATGAGAGGATTTATTTCCCTTTTCCCCATACCCCTTTCCCATTTCCCCCATTTCCTAGACCAGTTACCAGTTAATGAAAGTCAGCGATGCTTCTTCGCGTTTCGCGGAAGTATATTTTTCTCCTTGTCCTGCTACACTCTTCCACTCCGCATGGGTAGCAAGATTAAAGAGAAACAATAAAATTAGGCGATCGCAATATCGGCATGAGTTAAAGTAGGTAAATTGCTCAACGTTGCTAAGCGAATGCTCGCCGATGCTCCCGTTCCATCGATATCGAAGAGTAATGCACCATCAGTACGATTATAAATGAATCGGTCATTTGCATCGCCTGCTGCCGTGCCTAAAACAAACTGAGACGCTTCTAATACTCCTCCCGCTTTCAATCCGCCGCCAAAACCCGCCGCAGAGACGACGATAGTATCGTCAACCGGAATAAAATCAGTTATACGATCGCCGCGATCGTTGCGAGAATTAAAAGTAAATCTATCTGCACCCATACCGCCTGTCAGCGTGTCAGTACCGATACCGCCGACTAAAACATCGTTCCCCGTACCGCTTGAGAGGGAATCGTTACCGCCGCCACCCCTCAAGGTATCTGCGCCAGAAGTTCCTGTTAGGATTCTACCGTTCGGAAATTCATAAGCGCCAATATCAGTAATCACAGTGTTATTATTGTCGCCATCGATAGGGCGAGGCGCATTAATTTGATCGGTCGTAGGTGCGCCAATATTAGTTCCGCGATCGATTGTCCAACTTCCAGGCAATAATGGATGAACTAATAAGCCATTAATATTTTGTAAAGCGCCTAAGTTTGGGTCGGCAAATTGGATTTTATCAGTAGCATTATAATCGTTCCAATTTGTTGTTTGTTTGGGAGGAAATTGGACGTTATTTCCACTATCAGTTAATTCTCTATTGGTATGTTGTTGAATTCTCCAATTATTAGTCCCATTGGATGCTGTATTTTGAAAGAAAATTGTATTTTTAACCGTGACGGGCGAATCGTTGGCTGAAATGCCTCCACCAACCCAACCTGCATAGTTATTAGCAATAGTCGTATTAATAATATCTGTCTGTCCGTACAATGCCATCGCCCCGCCATTACCGCTATAAGTAAGAGATTCGGCACGATTTCTAGAAAAAGTCGTATTAGTAATTTTTGTGGGAGCGTTCATCATCCATAAACCACCCCCTTGATTGGCTGCAATATTATTAACGAAACTCGTAGTATTAATCGTTAAGCCGCGATTAATACTATTGCTCATTAATACAACAGCGCCGCCATTTCCATCATTACCGCCATTGGGTAAAGCGAAAACGCGGTTACTTTCAAAAACATTTCTATTAAGGTTGACCCGATCTAATCCACCTGTATAAAGATAAGCTGCGCCGCCTTCTCCTTTTCCTTGATTATTTCTAAAGATACTATTGGTAATATCAATTGTACCGCCAGTCGTACTATCGCTCCTACTAGCTCTATCGGTAAAAATTGCCCCGCCAAATCCTCTTAAAAAAGGATTGCTTTTACCCGTATCGTAATAAGCTGCTGTGGTTTTATTGCCAATAAACTGACTATTTTGAATAGTTAGTTTACCATTTAAGCTATTAATTGCTCCTCCATTAATGCCTTCATTGTTAATAAAATGGCTATTCGTAACCGTTATATTATTCGGGCCCCAAAATGCGATCGCGCCTGCACCTCTTTCGTCATTGCCTGCGATCGCTTTATTTCCTTCAAATCGGCTATTTGTTACCGTCAAGTTACCTTCATATGCGCTAAAAACTGCTCCGCCACCTAAATCGGCAACATTGTTTTTAAAGATGACGTTTTCTACCGTTAAATTGCCTTGATGAGTCGTACTAATCGCCCCGCCGCGATCGCTAGTATATCCATTGGCAAGTACAATGTTTTTTATTGTTAAATTAGTAGGCGTAGCTGAGGTTGAGTTTAAATAAAATATGCGAGTTTTATTATTGCCGCTAATCGTTAAATTACTCGCGTCGCTGCCATCAATTGTTAAATTTTTGCCAGCAGAAATTGAAAATTGACTGGTTAGGGTAATAGTGCGATCGCTTAAACTAGCAGAAAATTTAATAATATCGCCCGATTTAGCATCTTGAATGGCTTGTCGAAGCGAGCCAGCACCGCTATTGTTAGTATTAGTAACTAATAAAGTTTGTGGAGTAGAAGTTGCTGAAACTGAAAAAGTTTGAAGAGTATTGTTGGTTGGTTTTGTTTCTGTTACGCCGCTAAAATTTGAACTTGAAAAATTATCTTGGTTTGATTGTTTAAAATTGTTAGATGTTGCGATCGCTTCAACATTATTTTCTGATTTAAATAACGATTTTGTATTATTAGTCGATTTCAGCCAATCCGAACGTCGTTTTAATATATCGTTGAATTTTTGATTATTTTCCAATAACGAATAATCTTTGAAAACTTGATGGTTAGAAAACATTTTTTAGCAAACAAATACAAGAACACTCAGAGCATAATTAACCTCCGATGTATCTGTCATCCGTATATTTTCGATAATTCTTTAACTTATCTTCTTGTTATATTTCTGTATTTTCACTTAATAACAGTTTTTGTCTCTCTCGATTGCTATTAATTAAGTTTGTCATCCGTATATTTTCGGGAAGTATTCAACTTCTCTTGCTATTGAATCTCCGTATTTTCACTTAATAAAAGTTTTCGCTTGCCATTTTGACTAAACTGGCTAAAGAATTTCTTCTTTTCCTTATTTAAGGCAGTAGGCACTTATTGCGTCTCTACTACTGAACTCCTATAAAGACGAGGCATGGGGGCTGTAAAGACGCGATATATCGCCTCTCTACTTCCGCCCATTGAATGCCGTCGCGATATGTCGCGTCTCTACTCCTGAACTACTAGTTCTATACCTCATCTATATGAGAATTGCTATATGTGGATTTGGCAAACATTAATTTTTAAGCAGATTACGCCACTGGTTTACCGAAAATTTACCACCTTATAAATCAATCGTGATTAACACCCAACTACTTTGACTCAAGAAAAGATTGGGCGACTTCCTGAATTGATTTCTCTTTATTATCTACTTGATAATTCAACTGTTGCATTTGAGAAGCAGAAATCTTTCCAATCAACTCGTCGATCGCGTTTTGTAATTGTGGATATCTCTCTAGCGTCTTTTGATTAAAAATAGGAACGGCTTCGTAAGGAGGAAAATAGCGTTTATCGTCTTTTAAAATCGTTAAATTTAAAACTGGAATTAACCCATCTGTAGAGTTGCCTGCTACCAAATCTACTTGTTGTTTTATTAAGGCTTGATAAACTAAACTCAAATCCATCGCCAGTGGCGTTTGAGCAAACTTTAATCCATAGGTTTTAGCTAAACCTGGATAGCCATCTGGTCGTTCCAAAAACTCATAACCAAATCCAGCTTTCCATTGAGGCGTATATTTTGTAGCTTCAGAAATAGTTTGAAGATTAAATTTTTGGGCATCTTCTTGGCGAATAATAATGGCAAAAGTATTTTCAAATCCTAAAGATGGAAAAACTTCTAACTGAAATTGTTCTTGATAAGCTTGCTTAACTTGTCGATAAACTTCTTGCGGATCGGTAAGTGGGTTGCGTTTGAGAATCGTTGTAAAAGCCGTTCCCGTGTATTCTACATATCCATCAATTTTGCCTGTTTTAAGCGCTTCGTGAACGATCAGATCGCCACCTAAATTAAAACGACGATCTACTGTTAAATTAGTTTTTGCTTCAATTTGTCGAGCGAGAATTTCTCCTAAAATAACTTGTTCGGTAAAATTTTTAGAACCTATTATGACAGAAGCAGTAGGTTGACGCGCGATCGCCCACAAACTCAAACCCAACAAAATTGCTATCCCTACGACTAACCCAACTAACCATTGCTTGCGTTGTCCGGGTTGTCTCAAATAATTCTCCAGCCAACCAATGACAAGATCGGCAACAATAGCAATAATTGCTGAAGGAATTGCCCCAGCTAAAATCAACCGATTGTCAATTCTAGTAAGACCTTGAAAAATAAAGACTCCTAACCCGCCGCCACCAATTGCAGCAGCGATAGTAGCAATCCCGACGCAAATAACCGTTGCTACTCTTACACCCGCTAAAATTACGCCTAACGCTAGGGGAATTTCTACCCGCCATAACATCTGCCATTCGGTCATTCCCATCGCCCTTGCTGCTTCTCGAATCGCTGGATCGATGCTGGTAATGCCAGTGTAAGTATTGCGGATGAGGGGTAGTAAGGCGTAGAGAGATAAAGCGACAATCGCAGGCGTTTTGCCAATTCCGCCTAAAAACGGAACGGCGATCAGAAAGCCAAAAATCGCCAAACTAGGGATAGTTTGAATGGCGTTAGCAATACCGAGAATGGGTTTAGCAAGCTGGGATTGGCGGGTGATGAGAATGCCTAATGGAATGCCGATCGCGATCGCTGCTGTCATGGCAACAGCAACCAAAATTAAATGTTCGCCAGTTCGCAGCCAAATTTCAGACCAATCGCTCATGCTTCTACTTTAACTCAGAGCTGTCTGGTACTAAGTGGCTTAACATTTCTATTGCGATCGAAAATTAGACCTTTTGTATAACTAGTTTGCGATGTTTTATAGCAGCAAACGCTATCTAGCTTCGTTTTGGTCGAATTCATCGAATTTATGCGCGGTTTTCCTCCCCCTAGCTTCTAAAGCTGTTATCGATTCGCTCCGTTGCGAAACGCAATCTCTTTGGCAAGGTCTTCCATTAGCTGAAAAACATTGCTCTTAAATCCCCGCACCGTCCAAAAATTCCTCAATGAGCAGGTTAGATTTATGAGTAGCATCCTCTTTTGTCTCGGTTGAAGAAGCATTCACTTCAGCTTTTAAACTTTCAATTTGTGATTCTAGCTCTTTAATGCGTTCAAATAAACATTTAATCGATTGAGCTTCTAAATCGGGTTGCGATTCTCGGCTTAATCCAACTTCTGTTCCAAATGGCGAATAGACGATTCTTGCGGGAATACCGATTGCCACACTATTTTCTGGGACATTCCTGAGTACGACGGATTCTGTGCCGACGCAAACATTATCGCCGATTTCAATGTTCCCTAAAACCTTAGCGCCTGGCCCGACGACAACATTTTTGCCTAAAGTCGGATGGCGTTTTCCCTTTTCTTTTCCAGTACCTCCTAATGTCACCCCTTGATAAATAAGCGTTCCATCTCCAACGATCGCAGTTTCTCCAATAACAACCCCCAAACCATGGGCGATAAAAACTCTCTCGCCAATCATAGCGCCGGGATGAATTTCTATTCCAGTCAAGAAGCGATTGAGAGTAGAAATCAGACGCGCTAACAAAAAAAGATGGCGACGATAAAGCCAATGCGCGCCTCGATGTAAAAGAAGCGCATGAAATCCTGGATAACACAGCAACACTTCCAACCCATTTCGGATCGAGGGATTGTGTTC
This sequence comes from Hydrococcus sp. Prado102, assembly GCA_025454425.1. Classification (GTDB taxonomy): domain Bacteria; phylum Cyanobacteriota; class Cyanobacteriia; order Cyanobacteriales; family Microcystaceae; genus Hydrococcus. Next base: position 21,674 of record JALOOL010000043.1, read on the forward strand.
TTTAACTGTTTGCCAGTCAGACTTTAAAAATTGCAATAACGATTTATTAAAGGAAGAAGAAATTGATGTAGGTGAAGCCGTGCAGTTAAAATCGAGCATGAGTTTATAACTTTAAAATCTTCACTTTTAATTTGCTTAGTAGTACCAACTATCCCCATCAGGATTGGGTTTGCCAACAATTTTGAGCGATCGCAAATCTAGATAAGCTAGTCCGCAACGAATTTGTGCAATAGTGCCTCGCAGTTCGAGATCGATTTGTCCTTCTAATTCTGGATGATTTCCTAAGTTCGCCTGCGTGATGTTGAAGCTTACGGAACAATTAGAAGCCAACCCAGATAACAAAGGTTCTTGTCGATAGTCGCGAGACAATGAAACCCTCACTCGAACTTGGGTGATGTTTGACTTGCGATCGCGATTTGGTAAAGACATTTTGTTTGACGACATCATAAATCAATCGCTTGTTGCGACGGTGTTCGTGGTTTATCGATTTTAATTGATTGTATTTTGATTTATTCTAGATTGTATTATAATTCATTTTCAACTTAAACAGTCAGCCTAATTACGCTAGTTGAAGATTGGGGAGGATGTGAGTGCGACGATTTTTTGGATTAAAAACGGATCTCGTTAGAGAGAACATTTATAATCTCATTTTTAGTTATCTCAGCGACGAAGCGAACGAGATTAAGCCTTTAGAATAAACAAAAAAAGTGGAAGCAATCGAACAAGACCCGCTAACATATCCTTAGCAGCGATCGAATTAAATACGGCTGAGGAATCTTTGGATTGGTTTTTAACTGTAATACTAGTAGCTATTAGTAGCTTTGTTGCTACTAACATAGATGACATTATTATCCTGATGTTATTTTTTTCTCAGGTAAACGATAATTTTCGTCCTCGACACATTATTATCGGTCAATATCTGGGTTTTACCGCCCTCATTTTGGCAAGTTTACCCGGTCTTTTTGGTGGGTTAGTTATCCCGAAAGCTTGGATTGGATTGCTGGGTTTTGCGCCTATTTTTATTGGGGTTAAACAATTGCTGAGTCGGGAAGAAGATGAAGCAACCGTACAAACTGTCTCTAATCCATCAACTGTTTATCAAAACAAGAAATTTCTGGGATTATCGCTATCTAATCTTCTCAATGCACAAACGTACAATGTCGCTGCAATTACGATCGCAAATGGCGGCGATAATATTGGGATTTATGTACCCTTGTTCGCTAGTGGAAATTTGCTAAGCTTTGGCATAACGCTTGGTGTTTTTTATCTTTTTAAAGGATTGTGGTGTCTTCTTGCTTATTTATTGATTCGTCAACCTACGTTAGGAAAGTTACTCGCTCGCTATGGTAATGCCTTTGTTCCTTTTTTCTTGATAGGATTAGGGATTCTTATCTTGATTGAAAGTCAAACCTATAAACTTCTACCCATCTTTCAATAAATCCTAGATTTTGATGTAAGAATAAAGATGAATTTATAAATTAGGTATGACAAAAAAGAAATCTCTTCGCAATCCAAGTACGCTAGCTCTAATCTTATTAATCTTGGCTATTTGTTTTAATCCTTTTGTTATTGTCGATGCTGGAGAGCGAGGAGTAATCCTTGAGTTTGGTCGAGTTCGAGAACAGATATTAGAAGAAGGACTACACGCCATTATTCCTCTCGTTCATACCGTCAAAAAACTAAGCGTTCGCATTCAAAAACAGGAAATTTCTGCTGAAGCTTCCTCAAAAGATCTTCAAGAAGTTTTTACAGATGTAGCATTGAACTGGCACATTATTCCTGAAGAAGCTAATGTGATTTTTCAGGAAATTGGAGATGAGAAAGCAGTTATCGATCGCATTATCAATCCAGCCGTTGAAGAAGTTTTAAAAGCAGTAGTAGCACAGTATACGGCAGAAGAGATCGTAACCAAACGAGGAGAAGTCAAATCGGGAGTAGACGAACTTTTGACGACAAGACTTACGAATTATCATATCAAGGTTGATGATATTTCCCTCGTTCACGTTCATTTTTCCGAGCGATTTAGCGATGCAGTTGAAGCCAAACAAATTGCCGAGCAAGAAGCTAAAAAAGCTGGATTCGCAGCAATAAAAGCCATCAAACAAGCAGAAACGCAAGTCAATTTAGCTAAAGGAGAAGCCGAAGCACAAAGATTAATTAAAGAAACACTTACTCCAGAGATCTTACAAAAAGAAGCCATAGAAAAATGGAATGGAAATTTGCCGATTGTAATGGGAAATGACGACCTCAAATTGTTGAATTTAGATGAATTAATTAAACAACATAAAAAATAGTTTTATTCCGAAACCATGAGTTCTAAGGGATTAAAAGCACTTGTGGAAACAAAATAGATAATTCCCGCTCCCAAAAGCGTTACTGCTAGGCTAAAAAGGATAACCCAGCGATCGCTAGGTTCGTAGGTATCCTCGTCAATATCGCGACGGACGCAGAAATAATGTTGAGTAGAAAACAAGACTGTTAATAAACCAACCACAGAGAAAAGCAAACCTAATTTCCACCCATAACCAGGACGCGGAAGCATGGGAGGATGAAAAGCACGAATACGCAAAATTAAAACGCCAAATCCCATCAGTGCGATCGCGGTTCGCATCCAAGCAAGATAGGTGCGTTCGTTAGCTAAATGATCTCGCACTCGCGATGAATTATATTTCTTAGGTTTTTCTGTGTTTGTCTCTGTTGGTTTAAATGTCGATGACATAAGAAGTCAAATAAAATTAAATACGCACTTTTTTGCAAGGCAATAGGGAATAGAAAACAGAAATATAGCAATTCTCTTTTAGATAGAGTAGATCTCTTGCATAAATCAGAGAAATTGACGCTTTCTGATGAAAGGATTTTGGATGAAAGGATTTTGGATTGAGGAATTTGGTACTTTTGCAAGAAGTCTAGTACATAGCTAATAGTCTTAAAGCAGTAGGCAGGCGTACCTTATAGCTATAAGAAACGCTACAAATACAATTCACAATTAACAGTTTCATGATGTTTCTCCTTATTTATAACTAATCGTTTTTGATTTG
>JALOOL010000315.1 GCA_025454425.1 Hydrococcus sp. Prado102
AGAGTTAGAGGGTAGGGAAGTAGGAAAGTAGGGGAGACAAAAAAAGTCGAAAGTCGCTCATTCGAAAGTCGAAAGTATGGGATAAGGAAGAATATCGATCTGCCAAGCAGCGCTAAATTACTGAACTACTGAACTACTGAACTACTGAACTACTGATTATGATTGTTTGTCCTCATTGCAATCACCAAAATCCCGACGAAGCTATTCAATGTGAAGCTTGCTATACGCCATTACCTACCACGACTAACTGCCCAAACTGTGGCGCTCCCGTACAAACGGACGCAACTTTTTGCGGTCAGTGCGGTTTTAACTTGCAGCCAGAAGTCGCAAGCGAGGTAGATGAAAGAGATGAAATTTCAGAAACCATCGTTAGTGGTAATCGAGCGGCTGCAAACAAGCAAAAGGAAGAGGAAAACGCAATTGCGCCAACGATACAATTGATGCCTCAAATTCCCGAACCTCCAGCGATCGCAGCCGTTTCAGAACCAGATCCTACCCCGCTATCCGAGCCTCCTATTCCTGTCGCAAGTAACGAAACAGAACCCGAATTAGATTCTGGTCCGCTGAGATTGCCAGATTTGCCTAGTTCGCCTTTATCGCCGCCTAAAAAAACCAACCCTAGTGTTAGTTCGCCGACTCCCAATCCTTCTGCTGAAAGTTACCCAGTCGGTAGCGCTCCTACAAGATTACAAATTCAAACAGCGAGTTTACTGCACGTTCAAACGCAAACCCGCCTCGAACTCCCCTATTCTATATCGGTAATTCATATTGGAAAGCCTAACGAACAAATTCCTCCCGATATTGATGTTTCTGGTTTCCCAGACTCGGAAATTGTTTCTCGAATTCATGCAGATATTAGAGTTGAGGGGGATAATTTTTATATAGAAGATACGGGCAGTTCTAACGGAACTTATATCAATCACACGCCTTTGACACTAGGAAATCGCCATCGACTGCGAAGCGGCGATCGCATTTCTTTAGGTAAAGGAGACAAGATGACTTTTATCTTTCAAATGAGTTAAGTCCAAAAAAACAATTTTCCCTTTCCTAAGAACAATGACTAAATGGCGCATTGGCTCTTTATTTGACATCCCACTCTATATAGATTCTTCGTGGCTGTTAATTTTAGCTTTGGTTACGATTATCGATGCTGGCGAACTCAACGCTAGCAACTTTCCATTGTCAACCCCGTTAATCGGCTGGGCGATGGGGTTGGTTATGGCGCTGTTACTTTTTGCGTCGGTTCTGTTGCATGAGTTGGGTCACAGCTTGGTTGCCCGCGCTCAAGGCATTTCCGTCAATTCAATTACGTTGTTTTTGTTCGGGGGAGTTGCATCGATCGAGCGCGAATCTAAAACGCCTGTCGAAGCTCTGCTAGTGGCGATCGCGGGACCGTGTGTTAGCTTAGTTTTGTTTGGGCTATTTTTGCTTTTAACGCAATTGAGCGGTGAATTTAGCCTCTTAGAATTTGTCAGTTCGGATTTGGCCAGAATTAATCTCGTTTTGGCGTTATTTAATTTAATTCCAGGATTGCCCTTAGATGGAGGACAAGTTCTTAAAGCAATTGTCTGGAAAGTAACGGGCGATCGCCTTTGTGGGATGCGCTGGGCTTCTGCTAGCGGTAAGTTAATTGGCGGCTTGGGAATCGGACTCGGATTGTTGCTCGTCCTGCTTACGGGAGACATTAGCCCAGCTTGGATTTCGTTAATCGGGTGGTTTGTTTTACGCAATGCGAATGCTTACCAACGCTTGACAAAAATCCAAGAATGTGTGTTAAATTTAGTGGCAGCAGATGTTATGACGCGCGAGTTTCGAGTAATCGATGCCAATAGAACGCTAAAAGATTTTGCCCAGGAATATATTTTGACAGATCTCGGTTCTCCAGGAATCTATTATGCAGCTTCTGATGGGCGCTATCGCGGTTTGGTACAGCCAAGAGAATTACAAGCGATCGAACGCAGTTTATGGGAGAGTACGACCTTGTTAGAAATTGCGCGACCGCTAACAGAAATTCCTTTTGTGGAAGAGAAAACCCCTTTGCTAGAGACGATTAATCGATTAGAACAAATTGAAGATAGACGAATTACGGTTTTGTCTCCTGCGGGTGCTGTAGCTGGTATTATCGATCGCGGCGATTTAGTTAAAGCTGTTGTAACTCGGCAAAATTTACCGATTCCCGATGCAGAAATTAAACGCATCAAAGCCGAGGGAACTTATCCAAGTTATTTAAATTTAGCTGCGATCGCCAAGGAACTCGATTAAGCTAAAAAAGTCTGAATTGTTGTTAAAATTTCTTGGGCTTTTTGTCGATCTCTAAATTCACCAAGAATATACTGGTTATTATCTGGGTTAGTTTTTAAGATAATTGTGTAGAAGATTTTAAAGTACAATTAATAAGCACCAAAGCCTTGTTGAGAGCCGCTCGCTATGTCCCCAACACCAAAAATTCCCATTGACGAAATTCGCTACAACGAACAAGGATTAGTCCCCGCGATCGCGCAAGATTATCTCGATGGGACAGTATTAATGATGGCATGGATGAATCGGGAATCTCTACAAAAAACCCTCGACACGGGAGAAGTATGGTACTGGAGTAGATCTCGTCAAGAATTGTGGCACAAAGGCGCAACATCTGGACACATACAAAAAATTCGCGATCTTCGCTACGATTGCGATAGCGATGCGCTATTGCTCACCATCGAACAAATCGGAGATATCGCTTGTCATACGGGTGAAAGAAGTTGTTTTCACCAAGTCGAAGGCAAAAAAGCCGCACCAAAAGCGGATACCTTATCTGCTGTGTTTGAAGTGATTTGCGATCGCCGAGATAATCCTACCGAAAGTTCTTATACTTGTCAGCTTTTTGCTGGGGGAGATAATAAGATCCTCAAAAAAATTGGCGAAGAATCAGCAGAAGTAGTAATGGCGTGTAAGGATGATGATAAAGATGCGATCGCCTCAGAAGTTGCAGATTTGTTTTATCATGCGCTCGTTGCCTTATCCTATCATCAGGTAGAGCTTAGAGATGTTTATCGTAAATTAGACGAACGAAGACGGTAATTTAGGAGTTTAGGAGTTCAAAGTTCAAAGTTCAAAGTTCAAAGTTCAACCGAGATCCAAAAGTTTAGGAGTTTAGAAGGAAAGTAGCTCAGGAGTTCAGTAGTTTAATAATCAATATTCTCCCTTCTTCCATACTTCCGACGAACGACTTCTGATAGCTGGTAACTGGTAACTGGTCACTGGTCACTGCTAAAAGCGTACCAATTACGCACTACTAGCCACGTAACCGAGAGCAATCCCGCTAAACTAAGCGTTATTCCACTGTAAGAAATTATTAGTGCTAGTACGGGTAAAATAGCTCCAGAAATCGTGCAAATAATAGCTGCAAGAGAAGCATTGCGATTTGTTCCCAATCCCCACACGAGGATCGATAAAACCAGAGAAATCCCACTCCAAGCAACTCTTACATCCATAATGCGACTGAGGTAGGTAAGAGCAAGTATACAAGCAAAAAATAACGCTCCAGCTAATGCTACATTGCGCCAAGTCATCGGTAAGGATAAATAGAGCAAAAGCAACCACCACAAAAAGACTCCAGGTGCTAACAAAAGTAGGCGAGGGAGAATTCCCGTATTCAAAACCGGAGCAGTAGAAGTAAATACCCCAAAAGGATTGGCGACAGAAACGTTATCCTCAAATACCCAAATAAAAACAGTTCCTTTTTCCTCGTTTTTGATTTCTGTTGGTGCAATACCGCTAGCAAAGTCAGCATTAGGAAAATTAGCATTGACGGTTAGGCGAAAGTTAGATAGCAATTCTCCACTAGCACTATAAACCCAGCGCGGCGCTCCCTGCGCTTGATACATGACGCGGAAACTTGTCGATTGCTGTGGTGCTAGACGCAATGGAAAGCTATAACTTCCTGGATTGGTAGGTTCGAGTCGTTTTCCTTCTTGTTCGACTCGAAAATTTTGCAGTAGAGAGTAACTGTAGGGAGGAGAAATTTCAAAAAAGATTTCTTGTGCTTGGGGAAGAGAATTAGTAAATTGATAGGATGCGGCAAAGTCGATGCGATAATTATTGCGATCGCTAACTTGCAGATTGCGAATTTGGTCGATATTGACTTGAATTTCAGAACTAGTTAAAGCAAGAAAGCGATTTACTTGCTGAGTATCTTGCACTTTAACCAGCTTTCCATCTACGTTAGAAAAGTAAGAGTACGGTTCCTCCACGACATAGCGAACCTTTGGCGCAGGTTGTTCTAGTTTTTCTCCTTCGACGCTAGCAGCTATTTTAGCAATACTTGCCTGTTCCCAATGATGGTAGCGATTGGCTAAGGTAGAACAAAATAAGAACCCCACAACGAGGAGAGTTAGCACTAAAATACCATGCAAGAAAGCTTTTAATAGCGATGAATAACGATTTACCCATTCCCCAAGAAAACTTTTTCCTTCGACTTCGTAACGATTTAAGGCAAAACTGAGTAATGCGATCGCAACTCCCAAAGCACTCACAACTAAACTAATAGTAAGCAAAGAACCGAGCAATTGCTGTCCCAAGCTAATTAATTCTTGAGGATGAGTTAAATCGGGTAAGTCTGGGATGCCTTGGGCATTTTGCCACATAAAATGGAAATCTCCGTTAACGCTAAATATATGAGATAACGAGCGCTTTTGAAATGTTTCTGGCATTAACAAGCGTTTGTCAAACTTAACTACAAAGATTGCAGAAAAATTTAGGAAATTTTTTCTCGATTTTAGTCAGGCTCTAGGATTTTTACTAATAATGACATCTAGCAAAAAGCTTTGTTATAATAGTTCGTTAAATCTAAAAATTCCTAAGCTGACACGTATTTAAATTAGGATTTTTGAAGGCTAAAACTCTTGCAGCAAAGCTTTTGGGCGATTGAAATCAATGAATAACAGCTTATAATAATTTTTGTAAAATAAACCTTGTGATTTTAAAATTTTATGATTTTGCCATGTTTGCAATTTTCTAAAAAGTAAGTTTCAGTTTTAAACTAATGATTTCTACATTACCCACTAACAATTGCATCGCTCTATCGCAAATTCGTTTAGAGATTCGCTCCTTACAGTCTCGTCTAGTTGAATGGCGACGCAGATTTCATCAACTTCCCGAATTAGGATTTCAAGAACAATTGACATCTGAATTTATTTCCCAGACTTTAACAGAAATGGGAATAAAACATCAAACGGGAATTGCGAAAACGGGAATTGTTGCAACAATAGAAGGAACGCTTCCCGGTCGCGTATTGGCAATTCGAGCAGATATGGATGCGCTGCCAATTCAAGAAGCAAACGAAGTCCCCTATCGATCGCAACATGACGGAATAATGCACGCTTGCGGACATGACGGACACACCGCGATCGCGATCGGAACGGCTTACTATCTCTCTCAACATCGAGACGCTTTTCAAGGAACTATTAAGATTATTTTCCAACCCGCCGAAGAAGGGCCAGGTGGTGCTAAGCCGATGATTGAGGAAGGAGTCCTCAAAAACCCCGATGTCGATGCAATTATCGGACTCCACCTGTGGAATAATCTTCCTCTGGGGACGTTAGGGGTTCGCTCTGGGGCGCTTATGGCAGCCGTGGAATGTTTTCGCGCTCGCATTAACGGATGGGGGGGACACGGCGCAATGCCCCATCAGACAGTCGATTCGATTGTTGTTAGCGCTCAAATAATTAATGCCCTACAAACGATTGTCGCTCGCAACGTCAATCCTCTCGATTCAGCCGTTGTAACCGTTGGCGAATTTCAGGCGGGGAAAGCTTTAAATGTTATTGCCGATAGCGCCAAAATGAGTGGAACGGTTCGCTATTTTAATCCTGCATTAGAAGATTATATTGGCAAACGTATCGAGGAAATTATTGCAGGAGTCTGTCAAAGTCACGGCGCAACTTATGAGTTAGATTATTGGCGGTTGTATCCTCCCACGATTAACGACACTCGTATGGCTGAATTAGTAAGATCTGTTGCCATAGAAGTCGTAGAAACTCCTGCGGGAGTCGTACCGGAGTGTCAGACGATGGGTGGAGAAGATATGTCCTTCTTTTTGCAAGAAGTGCCTGGATGTTATTTCTTCTTGGGTTCTGCCAATCCAGATAAAGGGTTAGCTTATCCCCATCACCATCCGCGTTTTGATTTTGATGAAACGGCTTTAGCAATGGGAGTTGAAATGTTTGTCCGTTGCGTGGAGAAGTTCTTGGGTTGAGCGCTTTTCTGGGGTTAGGGCGCAGTAATCGGCGAACCAATCTCGACCAAAAGCAAAAACGAGGAACAAACTGTCCGCTTGCCATATTGCCTTCTTCGACTTGAGGACGCACCTGAGTTTCATAGATTTCATTGCCACGCCCTTGCAAATTCTTCTTTGCTGTAGCGGGGTTGTCGAACTATCATAAGCGTGACCTGGTTTCAACTTTTGCCCCTCTATTTTAACTTTGCTGACTTACAAGAAATGACTGTGTTGGGTTTCGTTACCGATGGTCTAACCTACGGGCGAGCGATCGCACTACGTCAGGTCGGCATTCACAACTCATCAATTGTCACCAGTCCCCCTTCTGTAAACTGAATAACAAGTTCTTGCTCATCCAGCAAAGCAGTTCCAAGTAAAGGTCGCCTTCCTGTCGCAATCACAAGGACTTCTCGCTCTTCACTATTCCAAAGGACAATCGCCTCGTAAATTGGTAGCAAGACTTCGCTGTTATCTGCCAAGTTTGCGGAAGTATCGTGTCTGAAGGTCAAGCCCATCAATGAAACCGCCTCTAGAGGCAGACACAATTCCCCAGTGAAGCCTGTATCTATAACAAACTCAATCGGGATGCTCGATCCGTTTGATAGCAAAAATGTCAGTGTGACAGTTGCGTGTCTATCTGTCACAATTCCAGAAATCACTTGGATACACGCTCGATAACACCACCAAATGAGATAGCAACATTGTAGCCAATGCGAATACCAAAGAGTCGGGCGTTTGGGTGCTTCTTACTGAGATTACGGGATGCTTGCAGTCCAGTTTTATCGACTTCGTAATCGCCTGTTTCAATGTCGATAATGACCATCTTGCCAATGTTTTCCTCAGTCTCGACCTTCTGACGGATTCCGCCCTCGTACAGTTGCTTTGCCCGACGCGCAACTTCTTCGCGGCTTAAAAGAATTGCTTGCATACACTGGCTCCCGATCGCTACGCCATCTCTTTGTACCCCTTCATAATATCTTGCAAACAAATAGGATAGGCACTGCCTATGTAGCTTTGCTATCTCGCAGAACA
>JALOOL010000044.1 GCA_025454425.1 Hydrococcus sp. Prado102
AATGCAAGCATTAGTTTTTAAAGCCACAGTAGGAAAAAACTGCGTTGTCGAACCCAAAGCCTTAGTCATGGGAGTGTCTGTTAGCGATGGGCGATATGTGCCAGCAGGAGCAATAATCACCACTCAAGAACAAGCCGATAATTTACCCTTCATCACGGCTGAATATCCCTTGCGCCGTCTCAATTCTGCGGTAGTTCATGTTAACACGCAACTAGCCACGGGTTACGGACAGCAACAGTTCAATCGAGAACGAAAAGCCGCTTAATTCAGTAATCAGTAATCAGTAATCAGTGATTAGGAGTTCAGTAGTTCAGAAGTTCAGTATAGACGCGATAAGAAAGCGTCTTTACAGGAGGAAAGAGTAAATAATCTTCCTTGTCTCCCTTGTCCTCCTTGTCTCCCTTGTCCTCCTTGTCTCCCTTGTCCCCCTTGTCCCCCTTGTCCCCCTTGTCCTCCTTGTCCCCCTTGTCTTCCCACACTCCCCACACTTCCCACACCCACTAGCGGAGATTCCTATGACAGTCGTGCAATTAAGAGTAATTGAAAAACGTTCCAACCCACAAACTCATCGGTCGGTAGGAGCTACAGCAGTACAAATTGGCGATCGCAGATATGTTCCGCCTGGAGCAATGATTACCAATCAAGCACAAGCTTCTAGCTTGCCTTATAACGGACAGTTCAAACAGCACAAACAGAATCGGTCTTCTATTGGTCAACCTTCTCTTCGATTAGTAGCCTAACGCTTCTTAGTAATAAACGCACACAACAGATTTTAGAGCAGCGCAATGAATACTAGCTTTTTTAAAAACTCGGTTAATACATTTATTGGCGAGTTTACTGCTTCAGAACAATCTGAATTATTTGAAACGCTCAAGCAGCTGCGATTTAGCGGTCAACTCGTACTGACGGGGCTAAAAGGACAAAAGTGGATTTTTCATCTTTACTTGGGTCATCTCGTCTATGCTACGGGTGGGATTCATCCAGTCAAACGCTGGAATCGAAATTTAGCTACTTATTTGCCTCAGATAACTTCTGAAGTTTCAGCCCTACACGATGAATTAGCTGGTGTTTCTGCCGAGAATTTTAATATCTGTTGGCAATATCAACTCTTACATTCGTGGGTGACACAGCAAAAGATTACTAGAGAGCAAGCCATTAAAATCGTTTGGGCAACTGTTGTTGAGATGCTTTTCGATGTAACTCAGGCAATGGGAATTACTTACGAATTGAAGCAAGAACAGTTATTAAATGGCAATTTAGTTTTAATTGACGCACAACAAGCGATCGCAGAAGCCGAACGTCAATGGCTTCCTTGGCAAAATGCTAAGCTTTCTCGCTATTCTCCCAACAAAGCCCCCATCATCAAAAATCCCGACCAATTACAGCAAAGCGTTTCTGCGCCCATTTATCAAACGCTTTCGCAATTAATCGACGGACAGCAGACTTTGCGCGATTTGTCAATACAAATGAAGCGGGATGTTTTGACGGTCACTCGTTCGTTTTTAGCTTACATTCAATCGGGGTTAGTGGAATTAACTCACGTTCCCGATTTGCCCGCACCAGTATTTCAAGCAACAACGACAGCCGCATTTCATACGCCTTTAATTGCCTGCGTGGACGATAGCCCGACTATCTGTGCGGTGATGAAAGAAATCATAACAGCATCGGGTTATCGCTTTGTTGGCTTAAACGACCCTCTGAGGGCAGTTGGAATGTTATTGGGTCTTAAACCAGATTTAATCTTCCTCGATCTGATGATGCCCCATACCAACGGCTACGAACTGTGTGAAAAGTTACGCCGACTCGATGCTTTTCGCGGAACCCCAATTGTTATTTTGACAGGGAATGATGGCGTAATCGATCGCGTCAGAGCAAAAATCGTCGGTTCGACAGATTTCTTGAGCAAAGCAAAAGTAGACCCAGAGTTAGTTCTGGGCACAGTTGCCAAACATCTCAAACACTGCACTTTTACCAAAATGCCTGCCCAAAAACTCCTCGCTTCTGGAAATAAAGCTGCTTAGGAAAGAAGTAGTTCGGGAGTTCAGTAGGCAAATCAATGTATCTCTGCTATATAAATCAAGCGACAAAGCTTGTCTTTGAAATAGCCACAACCGTTAACCACACATCTTCGATCGAGGCTTTCTGCCTTGTGTGCAAACTTTTGACTTCAACTCATGGAGATTTTGATTATGTACGCCCTAACTCACAGCCCGCTACAAACGATACGTCATCAACTCGAATCTATTGAAATTCATAGTTCTCGGATGGCTGAATTTTTGTGTAAGTTAATTCCTGCTAGCTGTCCTTTCGAGCGAGAAATCAAAATTGGCGATCGCATTCTCGCTCATATTCCTCCTTTATGTAAGCTCAATCCTCTCTACGATCAATTAGTCGAACTTCGCTTTAAATCGTTAGTTTATTTAGCGGATAAATGTAATTAAAAATTGCTCTTTATTGTTATTCTTTCTTGAGGTAAACAAATCATGAATACTGCCTTAATTGTCGAAGACTCCTTAACCGAACAACAAATACTGACCGAATGTTTGCAAGATAAAGGATTTCGCGTTTCGATCGCCAATAATGCAGAAGATGCGATCGCAAAAATCAACGCAGATAAACCCGATATCATCATTTTAGATGTTATCTTGCCCGGTCGAAGCGGATTTGAAATGTGTCGCGAAATTAAATCCGACCCAACCACTCAACAAATTCCGATCGTCCTTTGCTCTACTAAAGGCACAGATCTCGACAAATTTTGGGGGTTCAAACAGGGAGCCGATGCTTATTTACCCAAACCCGTTATTGCCGATGAATTCGTCCATACCGTCAGACAACTGATTGAAAAATAAAATCTGACCCTCCCAAGGACGTGCCGCAATGGACGCTATTACTTTGAACAATTTAAATCAATTGACCTCATTAAATGACTTTTCCGCTCCCCTTTCAGAAGAACAGTTCTTAAGATTTTATCTCGAACCCGACATCGCAGGAATGCTATCGCTTTCTCAACTAACTGAAGTGCTAACCATTCCTGTCAATCAAATTCTACCGATTCCTCACATGAATCCTTCAATGATGGGAGTCTATAACTGGCGAGGCGAAATTCTTTGGATGGTGGATTTGGGTCATTTAGTCGGACTGACTTCTTTATCAAAGCCGAATTTTAAGACTTCTAATTATAGAGCAATGGTTTTACAGCTTGCTTTTGATAATAGCACTCAAGAAATCGGGCTTGTAGTCGATCGCATAGACGATATCGAATGGTGCCATCCCCACGAACTCGAATCGCCCTCAACTACCATTAATCCCAAATTAGTTCCATTTTTGCGCGGGTGTTGGATAAAACCCGAACCCGAATCCAAATCATTAGTCGCCTTTGATGGTAATGCAATCTTTAATCAGTTATCAGTTATCAGTAATTAGGGAAATTATGAATTATGAATTATGAAAATTAGGAGCGTGTAGGGGGAATGGTCGTACATCCGTAAATTTCTCCCTTGTCCCCCAAGTCCTAATACTTTCGACTTTCAGACGGGCTACGCCAACGACTTTCGACTTTCGACTTTCGACTTTCGACTTCCCCATTCCCCATTCCCCATTCCCCATTCCAAGGATTAAGCAATGACTCATACAGTTTCTCAATCCGAATCTTCCAAAGATGACAACAAAAACGGTGTTGTTTCTCAAACCAAGCAAGTCAAGCAACGAATTGCAGCAATCGATAGCTTTTTTGCTAAGCCTGCACCAACCGAACCAATAATAAGAAAAGATAAGCCGTTTGAGTTGAGAAAACCCCAACCGGAAAATAAATTGTCTGGGTTGAGAAAACGAGCTTTAGAAAACTGGCAAGAGTTAAAAGCGTTACTACCTGAAATCCTTCAGTATCGGCAACAGTTAGCCCGACAGTGGAAATCGTTGAGTTTGCGGCATAAATCGATGGCATTGGCGATCGCGCTTACTACCGTTCCCATCGTAACAGTTGGCAGTCTTGCTCATCTTGTCGTTAAGCATTCTTTAGAAGCACAAATTATTGCCCAGCAAGAAAACCGCGTCCTTGGAGTCGAGCGTCGGATGGGAGAGGTTGCCGACCGACTCATAGAAGATGTAGAAACAGTTGCTAGTTCGCCTATGTTAGCCGATCGCGAACTCAGCAGCAAAGCGACGCTTGCGCAGAAAATACAGCTACTCGACGGTTGGATAGATGTTCGCAACGAACAGTATGACAGCATCGTCGTATTCGACGTGCAAGGAAACGTCCTGTTTCAATCAAAATCTCCCAATCCGGTCAACGCTGGCAATAATTATAGCAATCGTGAATATTTTAAAGCGGCGATCGCATCGCAAGATCTAGCACTTAGCGAACCAAAAATTACGCTCTCCTCAAATACGAACAGCTTGGAAGTAGCTTCACCCATCAAAGAGTTTGGTACGGGGAAGTTATTAGGAGTCGTTCGCTTGCGTATGTCATTAACCTACTTAGATAATAAATTCGCTTATCTCGACCAACAAGGATTGGAATATCGGCTAATCGGCGCAGATGGTATCGTTTTTGCTGCCGACGAACCGCAATGGGTAGGACAAAAAGCTGACGGCGATTTTTATGGCTTGACGCAACTAGAATTAAAGGTTAAGGAGCAGTTAGCAACAAGGTTGCCTGGAGACAACAAAACTCCAGTTAAGAGCGAAACTCTCTGGGATAATAACGACGCGGAAAAGGTATTGGTCAGCGTTGCGCCGATTGAAGGTCTAAATGGTTTGCGAGATACTGGCTGGAATTTGGCGATTTCTCGACCGCTTGATGAAGCATTAGCTCCTTTGGCAAAGGAACGCTGGATTTTACTTTTGGGAACGACAACGGCAACTTTGTTGGTGGGTGCGATCGCAGTTAAACTCGCCGACCGCTTAACCAAACCAATTTTAGCAGCCGCTAGTGCAGTCCACAAAATGGGTCAGGGAAATTTAAAAACCCGTCTCGAAATAACCGGAGAAGATGAATTTACCGTGCTGGGTTCCAACATTAACAACATGGCACGCAAACTAGACGGTTATCTCGAAAAAACGACAACTGAAGCCCGACGCTCGCACCTTTTCAAAGAAATTACCATCAAAATAGCCGGAACCCTCGATCGCAGTTCGATTTTAAATACTACCGTTACCGAACTTCAGAAAGCGCTCAAATGCGATCGAGTAATTGTCTATCGTTTCGATAAATATTGGAAGGGCAGAATCGTATCTGAAGCAGTTACCGATAACTGCCCTCGCATCCTGGGTACGGAACTCGTCGATCCCTGCTTTGCCGAACATACCGTCGAAAAATACAAACAAGGTCGCGTTCGGGCAATTAATAATATCTACAAAGCAGGTTTGAGCGAATGCCACATTCAACAAATGGCATCCTTCAATGTTAAAGCAAATTTAGTGGCTCCTCTTAATGTTGGTGGCGAACTTATCGGTTTATTAATTGCTCACCAGTGTTTAGAACCGCGAAACTGGGATGATGTTGAAATCGACTTTTTCGCTCAAACTGCCATTCAAGTCGGATTAGCTCTCGATCGCGCTAAACTCCTTGAAGAGCAGAAACTCGCGAAAGAACAACTGCAAAAACGTGCCTTGAGTCTCTTAATGGAAGTCGAGCCGATTAGCAAGGGCGATTTAACCATTCGTGCCAAAGTAACCGACGATGAAGTAGGAACCCTAGCCGACTCTTACAATTCTACCGTTGAGAATTTGTGTAAAATCGTCAAGCACGTGAAAGCTGCCGCTCAACAAGTTGCGATCGCCACCAATCAAAACAATGCGGTTGCTCAAGCACTCACCGAAGGAGCAGAACAACAATCTGAAGAAATCGCCGCCGCCTTACAACGCATTCAAGCAATGACCGATTCGATTCTCGCCGTCGCCAGTAGCGTCGAACAAGCCGAAACTGCCGTCCGCCATGCAACTAAGGCAGTCGAGACGGGCGATAATGCCATGAATCGTACCGTAGACGGGATGAAGGCAATTCAACAAACTACAGCACAAACTGCTAAAAAAGTCAAGAAATTAGGTGAATCTTCGCAAGAAATTTCTAAAGTTATTAGTTTGATTAGTAGTTTTGCTTCTCAGACGAATTTACTCGCTCTTAATGCTTCTATCGAAGCGGCACGGGCGGGAGAAGAAGGACGAGGTTTTGCGATCGTTGCCGAAGAAGTGCGGGCACTGGCTCAACAATCGGCAGAAGCGACGGGGGAAATAGAAAAGATCGTTGCCACCATTCAACGAGAAACCAAAGAAGTTGTAGCAGCGATGGAAGAAGGAACAGAACACGCGATCGCCGGAAGCGAATTAGTAGACGAAACCCGCACCAGTTTAAACCAGATCGAAGCAGTCAGCAACCAACTCGATGACTTGATTGCCGCGATCGCAAAAATTACCGTCGCCCAATCTGAAGATTCAAAAATCGTTTCTCATACAATGGCAAGGGTTGCCAGAATGTCTCAAACCACTTCTACAGAAATGAATCAAGTCTCGACTTCTTATAAAGATTTACTCTCCCTTGCCAAAGAATTACAAGAGCAAGTCAGTCAATTTAAGGTTAATTAGTCTTTGTCCTTTGTCACTTGTTGTTTGTCCTTTGTCGCTCGTCCTTCGTCCAATGACTAATGACCAATGACCAATGACTAATGACCGATGATTAATGACCGATGACCGATGACCAATGACCAATGACCAATGACCAGTTCCTTTTAAACTTATGAAAAATTTGGCAGTTCGCAATACAGCTTATCAATTTTTTATTGCAGAAGCACCCGAATTACTATTGATTATTGAATCTGGCTTGCTTGCTCTCCAACAAGAACGAACTACGGCAACAATTCACGAAATCATGCGCGCCGCTCATTCGCTCAAAGGAGGAGCCGCTAGTATCGGATTAGAAGTCATTGCTACGCTAGCTCATCGCTTAGAAGATATTTTTAAAGCTTTATACGACGAAACGGTAGAAATTGACGCAGAACTTCAAAATTTACTCCTGCTAGCTTATGACTGTCTCAAAACTCCACTGCTAGAACAGATTGCTAATGGGGATTTTGATGCTAACGCAGCTTTGTCTGAGAGCGATCGCGTGTTTGCGCAAATCGAGCAACGCTTAGGAAATGCACTTAAAGAAATGAGCGATCGCCTTCCCAGCACGTCTGATTTGGGAGTCGATCTGGTCGCTTCCATTTTTGAAGTCGATGTCGCGCAGGGACTCGCTCGTCTGGCTGACGTGCTTTCCAATCCGCAAAATTATGAAGTCGCTGGAGAATTGCGGGCGCAAGCAGAAGTCTTTGCTGGATTTGCTCAGATGCTCGAACTTCCAGGATTTGAGGCGATCGCGCAAACTGCTTTAGCTGCCCTAAACGTCCATCCCGACCGCGCCCTAGCGATTATTCAATTAGCCATAACAGACTTCCAAGCAGGTCGCACGGCGGTTTTAGAAGGCGATCGCGCACAGGGGGGCAGTCCTTCAGCAGCATTGATTGCCCTCGCACAACCTTGTCCTCAAGAGCAATCCATCGAAGAAGCAGTTTCATTAGAAGATCTTTTTAATGCTCCTCAAAACACTTCCGAACCCGATACTACACCTCCGATTGAATCTTTTGCGATCGATCCGAACTCATTGCGATCGGATACTCGCGAACCAAAAGTTGCTACTATTGTTCCTTTTCCTGCTTCTAATAAGAAAAATGAAGCTGCGCCTCCTGCAAATCTTTCCATAAAAGTAGATTTAAACCGCTTAGATCGGATGAATAATCTGATAGGAGAACTCGCGATCGATCGCAACGGTTTATGTTTGCAAAACGAACAACTACAAAAAATCGTGCGGGAATTAAAACAGCGATTGAACCGATTTCGCGATGCGACCGGAAAATTGCAGGAATTAGAACAAGCATCCCTCGAATTCCATAACGTCCTAGAAGAGATGATGCAAGTTGAAGAAGCGGTTGAGGATATTACTTTAGTCGCCCGACAGTCCCATCAAACCCTCAACCAAAACCGCAAAAAAATTACTTCTCTTAACGACGAGATAATGTGGGCGCGAATGCTGCCCATAGGCGATGTTCTCAATCGTTTTCCGCGAACTTTGCACGATCTATCGGTTAAATACCAAAAACCCGTCGATCTCAAAATTAACGGAACGGGGGTTTTAGTTGATAAAAGCATCCTCGAAAAAATCTACGATCCCCTACTTCATTTACTTCGCAATGCTTTCGACCACGGGATCGAGCCGTCAGAAAGTCGCATTCAACAAGGAAAACCAGAACGAGGACAAATAGAAATTCGCGCTCGCCATCAAGGAAATCAAACTCTCATTGAAATTAAAGATGACGGAAAAGGGCTTAATTTAGACAGTATTCGACAAAAAGCGCTAGAAAAAGGCTTGTTGAGTGCGGAAGCGATCGCGCAGATGTCAGACGAGCGAGTAATCGATCTCATTTTCGAGCCAGGATTTTCTACTGTTCCTCAAGCTAACGAACTTTCAGGACGAGGAGTAGGATTGGATGTTGTTCGCGCTCAAGTGCGATCGCTCAAAGGAACGGTTTCGGTTGCTACTTCCCCAGGAGAAGGAACCACTTTTACACTGCGTTTTCCCCTCACCCTAACCATTGCGAAATTACTGATTTGTTTTGCTCGCTCTACTGCTTTAGCCGTTCCTGCCGATAGTATTGAGGAAATTGTCTCTCCCAAAGCTTATCAAATCAAAGAATCAGACGGCGATCGCTATTTAGATTGGCAAGAAAATTTGATTCCAATCTATCAAATTAACGATCTTTTGGGCTACAATCGCATCTTGCCTGACAATCCGATAAGTCCATCTCTGTTGGCTGCTTCTGCTCCTGAAAATGGGGCTTCTCCCTTGCTAGTTTTGCGTACAGAGCGCGGATTTGTCGCCCTCGAAATCGAGCGTCTCGGTTCGGAACGAGATTTAGCCATTAAACCTTTTAAAAGTGCGATCGCGCCTCCGGCTTACCTCTATGGCTGTACGATTTGGGGAGATGGTTGCTTGATTCCCGTTATTGATGGGGCTGCTTTGATTGAATATGCTCTCGTTAATGGGATGGCAAAAACCGTTTCTGCGACAACTAATCTTGCACCGACCATCTTAGTAGTGGATGACTCCATTACCATCCGAGAAACCTTAACGTTAGTTTTGCAACAAGCTGGCTATCGCGTTCTCAAAGCACAGGATGGCTGGGAAGCGATCGCGATTTTAAAATCCAACCCTCAAATTAAATTAGTCGTCAGCGATATCGATATGCCACAAATGAATGGTTTTGAATTCCTCAGTCATCGCCGTCACGATGCAAAACTAGCTAAAATACCCGTCTTCGTTTTTAGTTCTCGCAGCAACGAAAAACACCGCAAAATCGCTTTGCAGATAGGAGCTACTGCCTACTTTATCAAACCTTCGATTGAAGATGAGTTATTGGACGCGATCGTTAAACTGCTCGGTTATCCCAAAACAGAGCGATCGATTCAAAAACAAGCTGCCTAATCGAGCGATCGAATGAAGGGAATCGGAAACAGAAAAAAGAAATTCTTCTTCATCCTTCTTTTATAAGGCTACCGCGTACACAGATCTTATGAAAGCATAGCGGTATTGCCCCCCCTGCCCCCCAAACTTGGGGGGAAAAGAGAAAAGTTACCTCTTCAAGTCCCCCAAAATTGGGGGATGTAGGGGGCAGAAACTCTAGTCTACCAAAGGCTCCAATTTTCTTTTTTTAATCAACTTTAAATAGATAAAAACCATGTATAATTCTCAAGTTAAATGTTCGTTTTGTAATCGATCGCAAGAACAAGCGAATAAAATCGTTGCTGGTACGGGAGTGTATATCTGCGATGAATGCGTTGAATTGTGTAACGAAATTATCGCTGACACGCCAGCTAAAGGGTCGCCACTTTCGGATCGATTGCCCTCTTCTCTACAACAAGCGAATTCCAATTCTTTTTCTTTCAACGATCTACCGAAACCAAAAGAAATTAAAGCTCGCTTAGATGAATACATTATCGGTCAAGACAAGGCGAAAAAAGTTCTCTCAGTGGCAGTGTACAATCACTACAAGCGTCTCGGTATAGGTTTAAGTGAAGATAAAAAGGATGATTCTGTAGAACTCCAAAAATCTAATATTCTCCTCATCGGGCCGACGGGGAGCGGCAAAACCTTACTCGCTCAAACCCTCGCAAAGATGTTGGACGTACCTTTTGCGATCGCCGATGCCACCAGTCTTACCGAAGCAGGTTATGTCGGCGAAGATGTAGAAAGCATTCTCTTACGCTTGCTGCAAGTGGCTGATATGGATGTAGAAGCGGCAAGGGGCGGCATTATCTACATCGATGAAATTGATAAAATTACCCGTAAAAGCGAAAATACCTCGATTACCCGCGATGTTTCGGGCGAAGGCGTACAGCAAGCACTACTCAAAATTATTGAAGGTACGATCGCCCATATACCCCCCCAAGGCGGACGCAAACATCCCGGCGAAGAATTGATTGAGTTTGATACTAGCAATATTTTATTTATTTGCGGTGGTGCGTTTGTTGGGTTGGATAAGATTATCGCTCAAAGAGTTGGCAAAAAATCGATGGGATTTGTTCGTGCTACAGGAGATGCACCGACAAACAATCGCAATGCAGATATGTTGGAATATCTAGAAACGGACGATCTCGTTAAGTTTGGCATCATTCCAGAGTTTTTAGGTCGCTTACCGATAACGGCTGTTTTGGAACCTTTAGACGAAGCTGCTTTAGTTAATATATTGACGCAACCGCGCAATGCACTCGTCAAGCAATATGAAAAGTTATTGAGTATCGATAACGTGCAGTTGCGTTTTGAATCCGATGCTGTAAAAGCGATCGCGCGGGAAGCTTTGCGACGCAAAACGGGGGCTAGGGCTTTGCGCGGGATTGTGGAAGAGTTAATGTTGGATATGATGTACGAATTGCCTTCTAATCAAGAAATGCGTCACTGCACGATTACCCGCGACATGGTTGAGAAATATTCAACCGCTAAATTACTCGTTCATCCTACATCTTTCCCCAGGTTGGAATCTGCATAAATGAAGGGGTAGGAACGTTTAAATCGATATATTGAACTTTGAAAAGGATCTGGCATGAATAGGTAAGCTAATCCAAAATTTTAAAGCTTTTTTAAAGTCTTGTATAAACCACCATGCTAGATTTCTCTTTTATCAAAGAAATCCTAAGATAAGCCTTTTAGGCTGTGGAGCGAAAGTCAAATACTTGACCTCAGTAGAGCAATATCAGAAAGTGTGACAATATATCCCAAAATAGGATAAAGTAGCAGGTACTGAACTTTAAAGCCGCATACGTCAGTACATGAATCAATTCAATCTAGAAGAAAGTTCCCCAAAAACATTAAAACCTAAAGCTACTAGCACAGTTGGTCGTGGAAAAGCGATCGAGCTTAATACTAAATTAAATTTTTCTTCTTGGAGCGATGAATGTGTAGCATTGCACTTGGGGGATAGTCTTCAACATTATGATAACTGGGCGCAGCCTACTGTCATAATCTCAGATGGAGCATATGGTGTTCTTGGTTTTGAAGGAGATACTTCAGATCACATTGATTTACCCAATTGGTATGAACCTCACATTGAAGCATGGTCAAAAGCTGCAAAGCCATACACAACACTCTGGTTTTGGAATTCAGAAATTGGTTGGGCTGTCGTGCATCCAGTTTTAGAAAAATATGGATGGCGCTACGTCAATTGCAATATTTGGAACAAAGGAAAAGGTCACATAGCAGGAAACGTAAACACAGAAAAAATTCGCAGGTTTCCTGTGGTTACAGAAGTTTGCGTTCAGTATGTTAGAGAAGTTAAAGTTAACGAACTTTCTCTTAAAGCATGGCTGCTCGAAGAGTGGAAACGTTCTGGACTTCCATTACGACGAGCTAATGATGCTTGTGGTGTAGTAGATGCTGCAACCAGAAAATATTTTGACCAAGGGCATTTGTGGTATTTTCCCCCTCCAGAAATGTTTGAGAAGTTGGTTAATTATGCAAATGAGCATGGCAGACCTGAAGGAAAACCCTACTTTTCCCTCAATAGAGAGCAAGCCTTAACAAAAGAAGAATGGAGTAAGATGCGATCGAAATTTAAATGCCCTCACGGGTTTACAAATGTTTGGGAGCGCCAAGCTCTGCGAGGTGATGAGCGGATTAAAACTTTCTCAGGAAAAACATTACATCTCAATCAAAAACCTTTAGACTTAATGAAAATTATTATTGAAGCATCAAGCGATGCAAATGATGTAATATGGGAGCCTTTTGGCGGACTATTCAGTGCAGCTTTTGCAGCACGTAAGCTAAATCGAAAAGCTTTTTCTTGTGAAATTGACCCAGATTATTTTTACTATGGCGTACAAAGATTCATTCAAGAAGTTCATCAATACTCTCTTCTTTGATCTCTAAATACTCCTGTAAGGCTTTCCTGATTCTATCTTCTCGACGGCTTGACAAAAGCTTATTCCATTGTCCGACAGTCATACCGGAAACCGCAGTACTGTAGACACGTTTCTTAAATTCTTCAATGCCTGGATGCACAATTCTATCCATCTTGGCAAAATTAGTATCTAGTCTGTATTCATACCGTACTCGTAATTCGCGCAGAAGACGTTGGTATTCTCTGGTTGGTTTGTAGATTTTCCCCTCCACCCCCCATGAATCAACTACCCTTTGAGCTTCTAATAATTCCTCAACAGAACCTTGAAACTTATAACCGCTAGTGTTTGTTTGTTGCAAATTAGCTGTTCTTAGTGTTGTATCTTCTGGCTCCAAAACAAGATAGTCTGGCGGATTGTGGTAGTGTGTGTCTCTAGCCACTGCTACCGATAAACCAGAAACAACACACACATCGAGAATGCGAGGTTTTCCGTAAATGATTTTATCGGGCAGCCATGCCAATATAGCAACGTAGGTGCGATCGAAGCTGAAATGATTTTGACTATCCTTGAAGCGTGCTGTTATTTCTGTCGCTAATGGAAACCATGCTTTAATCTCTAATCCTGGCGTTGGTTGGACGCTTCCTATAAAAACAGTATCTGGAAAGCCAGGATCTTGCCGTTGCCATTTTCCAAACTCAGCAAATTCGTTCTGTTTATTTAGAAATTCGACGGTGTTAAATTCAATTAAGTTACCAAGTAGTGGTGAAAGTTTTGAAATGACTTTGGACAGATTTACGGCTGCATCCACAGTTACAGGCTTAGAAACATCGATAACATCAAAAGTGTGACTTGATAAGTCGCCTAAATAGTTAGAGGCAAGTCTGATTACGTCTTGTGTATTCATGCTTTGCACGGGTAACTAAAATAAATTCGATGACATCTAAGCGTCGTTCGCCGTTCTCGTATTTTGCTACAAAAGATTGCGGTTTATTAAGATATCTAGCAAGTGATTCTTGAGTTAACTTCGCTTCTTTACGAGCCGCAATCATACAGCGACGGAATCTGTCATACTTATCGCTAAAAATAGATTTCATTGTGCTTCAGATTTAGCACTCACTATATATAGTTCCAACACAATAAACCTGTTTTCGGATAATCCCAAAATAGGATATTAATGCGGCATTGAATCCCATAGCAACATTTCCTATTATGTTTTCACCTTAAGGCTTCATCTTTTTTATTGGGTCGTCTATTCTTCGGAATGCGACCTGCTTTTTTTTGGGTTCATTTTTAACGTTACTTCATTAAAATTCACTCAAATCAATAGCTATTATTCATCAAAAGCTTTTATTTTGTCCCATTTTTGTCACCTTGTTTTGATTAAATCGACAATACAGACTATAGCAACACCAGATCCACTTCTAAGGCAATAGTCCTCCCTAACCATTAGACCGCTACTTTTCAGTCATGAAAATTGCATTAGTTCATGATTATCTTACGCAAAGAGGAGGGGCAGAACGGGTATTTGAATTACTTTGTCGATACTTTCCCGAAGCTGACATATTTACTTCTCTATACAATCCCACAACAACAATCGATTTAGGCGATCGCCCGGTCAAAACAACCTTCCTGCAAGGCATTCCTGGGGCTACCAAATATTTTAGATTATTAGCTCCCTTTTATTTTCCTGCTTTTCGATCGCTCGATTTACAAGACTACGATCTTATTGTTAGTAGCAGCAGTAGTTTTGCCAAAGCAGTTAGAAAAAGACCGGATGCGATTCATATTTGTTTTTGTCACAATGTCACTCGATTTTTGTGGGATACAGAAGTTTATTTGCGGGAATATTCTCAATATAAAAAATTCTCTCCTTTGCTCGAAAAAATCTTTGTCTATTTAAGAAAATTAGATCGAGAATACGCACAAGAACCCGATCTTTATATTGCGAATTCTCAACTAGTTGCCAATCGAATCGAGAAAATCTATGGAAAGCCAGCCACTACGATTAACTATCCAATTTATAGCCAGAAATTTTCTTTTTGCGATCGCAAAGATGATTTTTATTTGGTTGTTTCTCGCCTGGTGGGTTATAAACGGGTCGATTTAGTCGTTGAAACCTTTAAATCTCTGGGTTGGCAATTACTCGTCATCGGGGATGGCCCGGAGAAAAACGCCTTACAATCTCAAGCTTCCGATAATATCGAATTTTTAGGCTATGTCAGCGATTTAGTTCGCACTCAGTTGATGGCAAGAGCGAAAGCTGTTATTGTAACTGCCTTAGAAGACTATGGCTTAGTACCTATCGAAGCTAACGCTAGCGGTACGCCTGTTATTGCTTACGGTGCGGGTGGCGTACTGGATACACAAATTCCTGGCGCTACGGGACTGTTTTTTGAAGAACAAACCTCTGCATCGCTACAAGCTGCATTACTAAAAGCTAAAAGCATTAAATGGGACTATAGCAAAATTCGCGATCGCGCTATAAATCATTTCTCCGAAGAAGTGTTTTTTAAAAAGATCGATGGCGTTTTTAAAAAAGTTCTTTCTCAACGATTGAAGTCAAGTTTGTTTGCTCCAATTCCAAAATAATTGATTTTGAACTTTGTTGGCGAGCTTGTCCCTTGGACGTACTTTGAACTTTTAAAAAATGAACCCAAATTATCTCAAAAATGAGTCGGATATCGACTTAGGTTACGGACAGCTAGTTAACATATTGCTGCGTCGGCGATTTTGGTTTTTGAGCGTATTTTTGGGTGTTATTTCGATAAGTGCGATCGCGTCTTTGATAATCAAACCAACTTATGAAAGTCGGATGCAACTTCTAGTAGAACCTAATTTGGTCGATTATAGCGAGCGAGAAACTTTAGCAGGGGAACAACAGCCGATTCAATGGTCGCAATCTAGATTGAATGTGGACTATGCGACTCAGCTTACACTGATGCGAAGTCCCGAATTTTTAGAAAAAGCTGTCGCATTGTTGCGTCCTGAATATCCAGACTTAGAAGCCGCAGATTTAGCTACAAAATTCATGCTGACTCAAGCAGTGGAAGACGACATTAATACAAGAATTTTTCAAGCCGTTTACACCGATACCGATGAGATAAAGGCTCAAAAAGTCCTCCAGGCGATGCAGCAAGTTTATCAAGACTACAACATACAGCAAGAGAATCTTCGTTTGACTCAAGGTTTGGCAGTAATCGAGCGACAATTACCTGCGGCTAGAAAAAATTATTTACAAGCAGAAGAAGCACTTAAAAAGTTTCGCCGTAAGGAGAATTTAATTAATCCCGAACAGCAAGCAACTGCTTTAACAGAAGAACTTAACGCCATCAGTAAAGAACGAGCGATTATTCGCGCTCACTGGAGAGCAACTCAGGCGCGTTATAACGATTTGCAACAGCAATTAACCATCTCCCCTAAAGAAGCATTAATTTCTTCTCGTCTGAGTGAATCTAGCCGTTACCAAAACTTACTCAAAGAATTCCAGACTACAGAGCTTAGTTTAGCCGCCCAACGGTCTATTTATACCGATTCTAGTCCGGTTATTCAGAATTTAGTTGAAAAACGTCAAAACGAGTTAGCACTCCTAGAAAAGGAACTCGACGGAGTTTTAGGAAAGGTAGAGTCACAACGAAAGGTGACAGGAGAAGAACTTTTAAAAGAAGGACAACTCGGCGAGACTGAATTAGTTCTAGTAGGGAAATTAGTAGACGCTCAAACAGAATTGAAAAGTTTATCGGCGCGCGATCGCAGTTTATTCCAAACAGAGCAACAATTACGCACGCAATTAAATCAATTTCCCAATCTCATCGCCGAATACGATCGCTTGCAACCCGAAGTCGAAATTCAACGGGAGTCGATTAAGCAGTTACTCTCAGCACAGCAGCAATTGAGCCTAGAACTTGCTAGAGGCGGCTTTAAGTGGAAAATTGTCGAAGCACCCCAAATAGGAGAAAAAATTGCTCCTAGCCTCAAAATCAACCTGCTTTTGGGTGCGGTGATCGGACTGTTTTTAGGAGGAATAGCAGCATTTATCCGCGAAGCGACGGACGATAAGATTCACAGTGTCGAACAGATAAAACAGGCGATCGATTTATCCGTACTGGCAAGCATACCAGCGTTGTTGCCGCTCGATCGCTCTAGAGCCAAAAAAGAGCCAATTCCAATGCTAGAAATGCTCAATTGGCTGCCTTTTCGAGAAAGCACCGATCTCATTTATCAAAACATTCAACTATTTAACATTACTTCCAATCTCAAATCGATTTTAGTCACATCGACACAAACTGGAGAAGGAAAGTCTACTTTGGCATTGGGTTTGGCATTGAGTGCGGCTCGTTTTCGTAAAAAGGTTTTATTAATTGATGCTAATTTGCGATGTCCATCCCTGCACGAACAACTTAATTTACTCAATCGAGGAGGATTATCTACCTTACTTTCAAGTTTGGATATGCCAAAACCGCGCAGGCTATTTCTTTTAGGTTTAACCATTGAGGTTTTAACTGCCGGAACCGAACCAGACGATCCAGTTAAACTCTTAAGTTCGCAACGCTTTGGAAAATTAATGTCTCACTTCGAGCAAAATTATGATTTGGTTTTGCTCGATGTTCCTCCGATTTTGGGGATACCTGAGTACGATCTCGCACAGATTAAAAAAACATCTTCAGAGAAAACTTTGTCTTTGGAGTTACAGCAAACTCGCGTCGGTACGGTTGATGTGCTGCAAGTTGCTTCTTTTTGTCAAGGAATTCTTCTCGTAACGCGGATGGATCGGATTGCTAAATCCGAATTGATTCGAGCAAGAGAAATGTTAGGTCATTTTAACGCGATCGGAGTTGTTGCTAATGGAGTCAAAAATCGCCAAAAAAGTAGATTAGAAGCCATAAGTACGGGGGAAAAGCCGTTTATCCGTACAAAAGTTGGAAAGTAATTAAAGTGAAAACTAACAAGATCCCTATTCGTAAATATTTTAAAAAGACGAGTTTTTGGCGCGATAATGGTTTAATCTTCCGAGAACTCAAACCTTTTCGCTGGCTCGTTGCTATTGCCTTAACTTGTACGATTTTAGGTGCTTCTCTCGAAGGGATTACGGTTGGTTTTATCGCTTCTTTTGTTCAAGGATTGACTAATCCTAGCGAACCTCCAATTCAATCGGGAATTCAATGGTTTGATGTTTGGTTTTTGGCAACCCAAGCACCGACAACAGAGCGAATTTATCGATTGGCGGCTTTAATTTTATTATTAGTTTGGTTACATTCTGTTTTCTTATATTTAGGACGTTTTTATTCGGGTTTATCTGCTCTCAAATTAGTCGGACGCATTCGCAAGTTACTTTTTGAACAGCTTCAAAGTTTGAGTTTGAGTTTCTATTCTAAAAGTCGTTCTGGAGAACTCATTAATAGCATTACTACCGAAGGAAATCAACTCATTCAAGCTTGCGATGCCGCTACGGTTGTTATTACTAAAAGCATCACTGTATTTGCTTACATTGTGGCGATGTTCTGCCTTTCCTGGCAACTTTCCATTGCAGCGGTGATGGCGTTTGCCTTGCTGTCGGTGGGACTGTCAAATTTAGTGAGGTGGGTGCGAGAAGCAAGTTTTGCAATTCCCAAAGCAAACGGACATTTGACATCTGTGTCTGTGGAAACCATTGAAGGCATTCGTACAGTGCAAGCTTCTGTTACACAAGATTTTGAACGCAAGCGGTTTTATCGCGCTATCGATGCCGTTACACAAGCAAAGAAGAAAGTTTTATTGCTGTCGGAATTATTGAAACCTTTAGCGGAAGGAGTTGCCAGCACGATTTTAATTGTCATCGTTACTACTTCATTTATAATGCTAGTGCAAGGTGGTGAATTGCGATCGTCTTCATTGCTGGCATTTATGTTTGTGTTATTTCGCATGATGCCGTTAGTGTCGCTAGTGAATTCTTCTGTGGGGAGGTTTAATAGCTATCAAGGCGCATTAAATAACATTCAACAACTACTCCGCAGCGATGACAAGGTTTATTTAGAAAACGGCACGATCGCATTTACTGGTTTAAAAGAATCCATTGATTTTATCTCAGTGTATTTCGGTTATGAAGAAAACGAATCCGTCCTACACAACATTTGTTTATCGATTCCTAAAGGACGGACGACAGCTTTAGTAGGCGCTTCTGGTGCGGGGAAAACCACTTTAGCTGAGTTAATTC
The DNA here is from genome assembly GCA_025454425.1 of Hydrococcus sp. Prado102. Taxonomy (GTDB): domain Bacteria; phylum Cyanobacteriota; class Cyanobacteriia; order Cyanobacteriales; family Microcystaceae; genus Hydrococcus. Next base: position 18,617 of record JALOOL010000044.1, read on the forward strand.
CTCGCTTTTACGATCCCATTCAGGGATGGATTCTTATCGACGGGGTAAATTTACGCGGATTTGAGATCGATTCGCTGCGCCGCAAAATGGCGATTGTTTCTCAAGAAACCTTTATTTTCAATACTTCCGTTAGCAATAATATCGCTTACGGACTCGAAAATATCGATCGCGAAACGGTTATCGAAGCGGCAAAATTAGCGAATGCTTGGGAGTTTATTAGGGATTTACCGGAAGGATTAGAGACACAATTAGGCGATCGCGGCGTGCGTTTATCTGGCGGTCAGCGTCAACGAATTGCGATCGCGCGTGCTTTATTACGAGATCCCGAAATCTTAATTCTAGACGAGGCAACTTCTGCTTTAGATTCTGTCACCGAAAGATTAATTCAAGAGTCATTAGAAAGATTATCTCAAGGACGAACCGTTATCGCGATCGCGCATCGTCTTTCTACTATTATCCGAGCGGATAAGGTAGTGGTGTTAGAAGAAGGACGCATCGTTGAGGAAGGCAAATATCATGAGTTGCTGGAATTACGAGGCAAACTTTGGAAATACCACCAAATGCAACATGAATTGCGCGAAGTCAACTAAGGCGTGCGAACGTCGATTGTCTATTAGAAAGCTACTTATTTGAAAAGATGAAAATTGCCTTCTTAGTCGGACAGTTCCCACTCTTATCAGAAACCTTTATCTTGAATCAGATCGCTGGATTGCTCGATCGCGGTCATGAAGTTCAAATATACGTCCTAGATGGTGTTCCTGCCAATCTTGCTAAAGTCCATCCTATCGTAGAAGAATATTGCCTCCGGGATCGCACTTCTTACTCTCCTACCATACCCAAAAACTACATTCAGCGTTTTCTTAAAGGTTTAAAGTTGCTATTGACAAATATCCAACAAGGCTCTTTAGCTTGTCTGCCCCTGCTGAATTTTTTCAAGTACGGTCGGCAAGCTTATTCATTAAGGTTGTTTTATAGAGCGATACCGCTAGCAAAACAGGAAACCTACGAGATTATTCACTGCCAATTTGGAACTTTCGGTTTAATAGGTCGATTGTTTCGCCATTGCGGATTGATCCGAGGAAAACTAATTACTACCTTCCGAGGTCACGATATCAGTTGGGCGATCGAAGAATACGGCGATCGCGTTTACGACCCACTCTTTGCCGAGGGAGATTTCTTTTTAACCAACTGCGAATTTTTTAGGAATCGAATTGTTAAACTTGGCTGCAACGAAGACAAAATTCTTATCCTCGGTTCGGGGATTGATTGCCAGAAGTTTGCTTTTAGCTCCCGTTCCTTTCCGGCTGACGGTCGAATCCGCCTTGCTACGGTAGGTCGCTTAGTAGAGAAGAAAGGTATAGAGTATTGTATCCGAGCGATCGCCAAACTGATTCCAGATTATCCCAACATTGAGTTCAATATTATCGGAAATGGCCCTTTAAAAACACATTTCCAGACAATAATTCAAGAACTCGATCTCGATAGTACAGTCAACCTGCTCGGAGCCAAACAACAACAAGAAATTATTGAAATCCTCGACAACTCCCATATTTTTATGGCTCCTAGCGTCACTGCGGCTAACGGAGATCGAGATGCCCCCCTCAATACCCTAAAAGAAGCGATGGCAATGGGTTTACCTGTCATCAGCACCTATCACGGTGGCATTCCCGAATTAGTGGAGGATGGAATTTCAGGATTCCTCGTCCCCGAACGGGATGCAGATGCTATATCCGCCAAGATTAATTATCTGATCGAGCATCCAGAACTTTGGGCTGAAATGGGTCGCGCTGGTCGCGCCCGCGTAGAAGCAAACTATGACACGAACAAACTCAACGACGAGTTAGTAGAAATCTACCAACAACTGATGCAGGCAAAAGGAGTTGACAGACAATGACAGACTCACAGGTTACGATTGTTGTTGTTCCGAGAGAGCGTTTTAGCTTCACTCGCGAATCCCTTGAGAGCGTTTACGAGAATACACAGTATTCTTTCGAGTTAGTTTACGTAGATAATCATGCCCCTGCTAATGTACGGTGCTACCTAGAAGCTCAAGCTCAAGAAAAAGGCTTTCAATTGATTCGCAGCGATCGCTATCTCCCTCCTAACGCCGCTAGAAACTTAGGTTTGCGTCAAGTCAACAGCAAGTATGTTGTCTTTCTCGATAATGATGTTGTGGTTTCTCCTGATTGGCTAAAACCATTGATTGACTGCGCCGAGGAAACGAAAGCTACGGTAGTAGGGCCGGTTGTTTGTCAATACGAGCCTTTACACGAGATCGTTCACTGTGCTGGTGGAGAATATATGTCGTCTGAAGAACTCGCACGCTTTTTGAGTCAAGACGAGGAAGGCAAACCGTTCAAACCAAGCATTCAAGAGAAAATCTACCTGCAAGATCGACGCATTGCAGAGGTGAGCGATCGCCTTCAACGGCAACCAACCGGATTTATCGAATTTCACTGCCTGTTGGTTCGTACCGAATTTTTTGAACGGGTTGGATTGCTTGATGAGGGACTCTGCTGCACGAAAGAGTATATAGATTTAGCCCTGACGGTTGCTAAGTTTGGCGGTAGCATCTATCTTGAGCCAGCATCTGTAGTCACTTTCAGAACGCATTTTCCAGCACCTCCCCTCAAATTTTACGATTTGCCTTATTTTATGCTGCGTTGGAGCGATGCTTGGGAACGATCCAGCTTGCGTCACTTTTGCCAGAAGTGGAATTTAGCTGAGGATGAGTATTTTCAAAATCGCTACAAGGAGTTGGGATGGCGGCGACGGATAGAATTTGTCAGACCGCAGATAGCTCGTCTGCAATTTTTAGGGGAAAACATCACTATTTGGATTAGAAGAATTCTCGTTCGTCTAGAAAGGGCATTTAACTTTTGTTTGAGTACTTTCTTTGCCTGGAGATGGCAACGGAGCAATCGACAACCCGCTTCGCTTTCTAAACAATAATCTTATCAATGGAGAAAAGTTTATATGAACCTTAATATTTTGCGATCGCCAATCGTTCATCGAGTTAAATACTTTATTAAAGACAAGTCAATTGAGTTTATTCTTAAAGATAAACTTTATCAAAGCCTTTCTTTAAGTCAATCGGAAATAAAACAGTATCGAGACGAGTTTCTTCAAAGCAAAATTATAGATGAAATTAATGAAAGACTTGAAGAATTTGCTCAAAATGTCACTGGAGTTAATAAGAAAGGTTATCAATACAAAACTGGAGCAATGCCTTTAGAAAAAGGTATCTATTTATATTCTATTTTTAGAAAAATTCAGCCAGAAATAGCGGTTGAAACGGGAGTTTGTAACGGAGTTTCGACAACTTTCTTGCTTCTCGCCTTAGAAAAAAATCAAAAAGGAAAGCTCTATTCTATTGATTTACCCGAAATGGTGGGTATGGATTATGAAGAAGGCTATTTTTGGGAAGGAAAAAAAGGTGCTGCAATTCCTAAAGATAAGGAATCGGGTTGGATAATTCCAACTTATTTAAGAAACAGATGGGAACTTATCTTGGGGAAAAGTCAAGATAAATTACCCGAACTATTAGAAAAAGTTAAAGAAATTGATTTTTTTATGCACGATAGCGAACATTCTTACAATTGTATGTGGTTTGAATTTAACCAAACCTATGAAGTCTTGCGTCAAGGAGGAGTATTAATGTCTGATAACATCGAACGAAAGAAAAATACGGCATTTCAAGATTTTGCTAAAGAAAAAGGAAAATCTATAGTTTATCTGGGGCCGAAGCTAGCTTTCTTGGTTAAGTAAAACATGGCAGCGATCGCAAAAGGAGTTAGTCTCATGATACATCTTCAAGAAGAATTTTTTAAACGAGAAATCGAGAAGCCATTCCCTAGCTTTTCAATTATTTATGAAACAGAAAACCTTTCCAGTGTCGAGTTAGACAATATCTATAAAAGTTTAGCTTCCTTAGAAAAACAAGATATCTCGCCCGAATCGGCAAATGAGTTTTTAATAATTGATGGCGGTAATGCACCTAAAGAAGTTATTAAAGAACTTTGTTCAAAATATTCCTGGATTAAAGTCATCTCAATTCCAGGCATTAGTTACCACGCCGCCAAAATGAAAGGAGCAACTCTTGCTACAGGTGAATTTGTAGTTTTTTGCGATTCCGATTGTGTTTACGAACCTAATTGGTTAAAAAATATCTTGACTCCTTTAATAGAACATCCAGAGATTAATATTGTTGCTGGCGAGACAACCACGCCGATTAGAAATCCATACGAACTCGCTATAGCAATGAATTACTTATTTAGGAGATTTTCAGGACGAGGAACTCCTTATGAAACCAATCATTATCACCTAAATGGTGTTGCCTTTCGTCGTACCTTCCTTTTACAAAATCCCATACCAATAGACTTACCTTTGTATCGAGGTCATTGTAAAGTTCACACTTACGATCTATGCGAAATTAAGGGATATAAAATTTGGAAACATCCCCAAGCAAGAGCAATTCATGAACCCCCAACCCTCTCATTTATCTCTTGGCGATATCTCCTCTATGGTCGCGACGATGTTATTAGCAAACGCACTAAATTTCTTTTGGATCGAGAACAAAATAATCTCTTCTCTTCGATTGGCGATCGCACGACCTCACAAACAATTCGCGCTATCATTCGTAAAATTTTAGAGCCTTTAAAACCCAAACAAGTACTCGAAGTCTTTCAAGAAAAACCAAGTCGTTTAATTATGCTTCCCTTGGCGATTCCATTTATTTTATGGTTCAGATTTCTTTTTAGTGTCGGGCGAATTATTGCTTACATTCAACCCGATTTATTGCTTAATTTATATGAAAAAAAGATAGATATTAAGATTAGTAGATTGGGTTGAGGTATGAAACCCAATTAAATTAACCTGGGTATTTGGTTGGGTGTTTTGTTTCACTTCGTTCCACCCAACTTACTAGGATTAACAACGGACTAACTAAAACTTCTAACTTACTTCTACGAAACAATATAAAGTGAACTCCTCTCCTTTTCTCTTTTCTGTGACTTTGCATCTCTCCCTGTTCGAGACAAAAATGAAACAACCATTTGTTTCTGTTATTATTCCCGTTTTAAACGACTTTAAACGACTTATAATTTGTTTAAAAGCTTTAGAACAACAAACCTACCCAGAAGAACTTTATGAGGTAATTGTTGTTGATAATGGTTCGTTTGAAAATATCGAGTTATTAATCAAAGAATGTCCGAGAGCTTTATTAACTTACGAAGCAAAACGAGGTTCTTATGCTGCTCGCAATCATGGAATTGCTATGTCTAGCGGAGAGATTTTAGCATTTACAGATTCCGATTGTATTCCTACTAATAATTGGATTGAAAACGGAGTTAAAGCACTGTTATCCATTCAAAATTACGGTTTAGTCGCAGGAAAAATAGAATTCTTTTTTAAACATCCTGACTCTCCAAGCGTTCTAGAAGTTTTTGATAGCATCACTAATCTTCAACAAGAAAAATATGTTAAAAAATATCATTTTGGAGCAACCGCTAACTTATTTACGTATAAACAACTATTTGAAGAACTTGAATATTTTAATTCAGACTTACAATCTGGTGGCGATGCTGAATGGGGGTCGCGAGTATTTTCTCATGGTTATGTAGTTAGTTATAGTGAAGATTGTTGTGTCTTTCATCCTGCTAGAAACTCTCTCAAACAATTAATCAAAAAAGTCATTCGTCAAACAAAAGGTTCGTGCAATCGCAATCCAAATAAATCTTTAACTTGGCAAAAGGCGATCGCGCTTTTCTGGAGTTTAAAGCCTCCATTAAGATCGGCTTTTCGCAAAGCTTTTTCGGCAGACAAACTTAAATTGAAAAAACAAAAACTAAATTTATTTTTTATCATTTTAATTATTTATTACATCAAAGTTTGGGAAGAAATACGCCTATCGATCGTTAAAAGTTAGAACGGTTTTTCTTAATCATGAATGAGATAAATTTACCGAGAATTCTTTCGTTAATGGAAAAACACATGGGACATGGAACTTATGGAAACTTATTAAGAGAAGGATTTCAGAAATCTGCTACGACTCAAGTAGATTTTTATTGGTATTCCGAAGAAAGAAATCTCGACGCAAAAATTATTAGAAAAATACTGAGTTTATCAGTTGGCGATCGCTGGATTCAAAAACAGAATTTAGATTTTTTTCGTTTGCGCGCTCAACTCTCTTATGCTTACATAGCAAGACAGTTAGCTTTAAACAAAATTAGTTATAAAAACTACTCTGCACTTCATTTTCACACTTATATATTGGCTTTTTTGTCAATCGATTTACTCAAAAAAATTCCAACGGTTGTTAGTCTTGACATGACTACTTCCCTCGCCGCACAAGAACAAACCGACCCTAACTATCAATGGACTTATTCACCTAATATCTATTTAGGGAAACAAGTATTTAAAAACGCTGCCAAAATTGTCACGCGATCGCAATGGGCGAGAAAATCGGTTATTGAAGATTACAACATCAATCCTGAAAAGGTGAAGGTTATTTATCCTGGTGTCGATATTACTAAACTAACCCCACCGATTAATAAAAATCCTCAAAAACGCTTCAATATTCTTTTTGTCGGTAACGACTTCGATCGCAAAGGAGGAAACGATCTTTTAAAAGTTTTTCTCAAAGCTTTTTATAAAGAAGCAGAACTACATTTAGTCACTCACACACCGATTAAAGACAACTATCCTAACGTTTACACTCACAACAATATTAAAGCTTATACTCCTCAATGGCTCGAACTTTACCATCAAGCAGATGTATTTGTAATGCCTACCCATTTTGAAGGTTTTGGCTGGGTATTTATTGAAGCAATGGCGGCGGGTTTACCTGTTATTGCTACTAAGATTAATGCCATTCCTGAGATAGTTACGCATGGAGAGACGGGATTTTTAATTGAAAAAGGCGATCGCAACGATTTAGCCTGTAAAATTCGCGTTTTGATGGAAAATCCTACATTAGCAAAAGAAATGGGGATGAAAGGACGCGAAATTGCTGAAAAGAAATTTAATGCTCAAATTCACTGCCAAATTTTAGAAAATTTATTTCACGATGTAACTAAGCAATGAAAATTTTACTCGTCGTACACTACGAGTTTAATCGCAATGCGGGGGCTGCTGGCGTAACATGGCAACTCGGTCAAGCATATCAGCAATTAGGACATGAAGTATACTACTACTCTTTTGACGATTTACCCAAAGAATTGCCCAATATCGCTAAAAGAATAGTCTTTCCTGAATTTGTTGCCCATCATATCTGGAAACTTGCCAAAGAGCAAAAAATTGATGTTGTGGATGCTTCCACTGGCGATACATGGTTGTGGTCGAAATTAACTTCTAATCTAAGCAAACGCCTTCCGCTTATCGTCGCCAGAGATCACGGTTTAGAACACATCGAACACTTAGAATTCCTCGAAGATGTTAAGTTAGGAAAACGCTCTATCAGTTGGCAATATCCCCTCTATCGTGGCAGTATTCGACTCTGGGAAGAAGCTATTTCTTTATCTTATGCCGATTTAGTTTTACTGCTCAATCGTAGCGCTCAAAAATACGCGATCGCAGAATTAGGCATAAAACCTGAAAAAACGCGACTCATTATCAATGGTATTCCCGAATCATTCCTCAACTTACCCCTCGAACCGACGAGCATAGCAGAAGATGCAGAAATTCGCATTGCCCAAATCGGAACTTATATTCCCCGTAAAGGCATACAATACAGCGTTTCCGCACTCAATCGCATTTTAACTCGCTATCCCCAGGTAAAAGTGGGATTTTTGGGCACAAAATGTCGAGAATGTCAAGTTTATGCCCAAGTTTATGCAGACTTCGAGCCAGCAGTACGCGATCGCGTTACAGTAATTCCCTACTATTGCCATGAAGACTTACCCAATCTCTTACAAGGCTATCAAATCAAACTGCTTCCTAGCACCTCTGAAGCCTTCGGAATGGCATTAGTCGAAGCGATGGCTTGCGGTTTAGCACCCATTACCACAGCCACCCCAGGGCCATTAGAAATTGTCCGCAATGGCTACAATGGTTTAGTGATTCCACCCCGCGACGATGTTGCAATTGAAGAGGCTATAAAAAGGCTAATTTGCGATCGCCCTTATCTCAAATGGTTGCGTCGTAACGCTTATAGTTCTGCACAGCGATACAGTTGGACGAAAATTGCCCGTCAAACTCTTGTTTACTATCAAGAAGCTTTAGCTTTGAAAGAAAAATTATAGCAATTCTCATTATTTAAACTTTAACAAACTGAGTCAAAAATCTGTTGCGCGGTTAGATTTAATTGAGGAAAATTTGGGGAGACAATTAGATTATTGGTTTGAAATGGAGTCATTTGATACTCGCCATCTACTAACTCACATACAAAAATAGTCGGCTGTTTGGGATTGCCAAGAAACTTACGCGCACCCAATGCAGCATAATCAGCAATCCAATATTCGGAAATGCCCATCTCTTCATAATCAGCATATTTTTTGTGATAGTCATCCCGCCAGTTAGTTGAAACAACTTCAATTACCAACAGTATTGAATCGGATTGAGTAATTGTAGATTCTTTTTTCCAAAGCGGTTCGTTTTTCAAATTAACTTGGTTTACTACCAATACATCGGGCAAATAGCACGAATCAGCACTTTTAGTTCTAACAAAACCTGTTTTTGGGATATTAAAAGGAAGGTTTAGCCGTTCAATTTCGACTCCTAATTTTCGTGTCAAAAAACCGACAACATCTTCATAGTCGCCAGATGGTGGGGGCATCTCAACTCTTACTCCTTTATGTAGTTCGTAGCGTTTACCGTCGTTGGGATACCGTTCAATAAATTCATCGAAGGTTAGTAGCTTGGGCAAGGCTGCGGTCATAATTTCACCTTCCTGTTTATTGAATATGATAAACGTTATAGGAATTTAAACGCGATCGCGCCTATCTCAATTGGTTGCGTTGTAACGCTTATGCGACTGCACAAAACTATAGTTGGACGAAAATTGCCCGTCAAACTCTTATTTATTATCAAGAAGCTTTTAGCAGTCTGGATAGGGGGAAACGTGCAGTTAAGATTTTCGCGATCGCGCAAAAAAAACTTTATAACGACTAAGCTCACTGACTACCTACACTTTCAGCAGTCAGGTGCAGCGCCTTGTTGTTGTTAGACGTGTTTTGGTAACATTTATATTGGCAACTGTAAGATTTTTTAAAAAAATGGGAATAATAAGATTAAAGCTATCGGTTGCTTAGCCTTACTTGCGATATATGCTGAAATCTCTCAACCTTCCATCAAACGCTCAGTTCGATTGGGCAAAAGTCAATCTGAAGCCTAAATTATCAACATGGTCTATATTGTTGGCGGCAATTACAGTGGCGAGCATCAGTGCTACTGCTATCTACCAACTCAATCAGATGGCAGAACGCAACAGTAATACAAGACTTCTCTTAACTCAAGTCAAAGAGCAAGTAAGCCGATTGAATGCTTTAGAATGGGAGGGGATTTCCAAAGGTGAAATTGATGAGAATTTAACTGAAGAACTCGCTGAAAATAAGCAAAGCACCGATGCTATTCTTAACGAGCTTCGACAAATCGATCGACAAAATAATCTGAGCAATCTTTTTGCTTTCCATAAGCGTTATGAAACCGAAATCGATCGCGTACTGGAGCTAATTGCCCAAGGCAAAATTAAAGAAGCGATAGACATTGATGCAGATGGCATCGATGAAATCTACGATGAGTTGTATGCTGAAGTCGCCAGCCTGGAAAAAAACTATGTAAAACAGAAAGAGCAGACGAGAAAAATTGCAGATATTGGAACCACCTTTTCTCTAATCTTATCAGCCGTTATCATTGGCATTTTGTTCCATAAATTCAGCAAAAGTTTATGGGACAAAAACCAGGAATTAGCAGCCTCCTTTCAAGAACTTCAGAAAACGCAAAATCAGTTGATTCAACAAGAAAAAATGGCAGCCTTGGGGCAACTCATTGCTGGAGTCGCCCATGAAATCAATAATCCTTTAGGCATTATCAAAGCATCGGCGAACAACACCGAGCAAGCACTACAAGAAACCCTTGCCGAATTTCCCTCCTTACATCAGCAGTTGAATCCCCAAGAACAAGAAAGCTTTTTTAAGCTAATCGCTCAGGCGCTCGACAATCAAGCCTCGGTTGCCTCGCAAGGAAACCGCGCGCTGAAACGCCAAATTACTGCTCAACTTCAAGAACATGACGTTCAAAATGCCAGACAAATTGCCGATTTCCTGATGGACATGGGCATCGTTAAAGAGTTTGAGTTTTTGCTGCCTCTTTTAAAGGGAAACAAGGGTGAATGGGCGGTGCAGCTTGCCTACAATCTAACTTCCTGTTTTGTCAACAATCAGATGATTCTCAATGCTGTGGATCGCTCCTCCAAGATTGTTTTTGCACTCAAGAGCTATTCTCATTTCGATCGCAGTGGCAAAAAGCAGTTAATGCAAGTGAAGGAAGGGCTAGAAACCACGCTTGCCATCTATCACAATCAACTCAAACGCAATATCAATTTAATTCGAGACTATCAAGATGTCCCCAATATTCTGGGATATCCTGACGAAATAGTTCAAGTCTGGACAAACCTAATCTTTAATGCCATTCAAGCAATGGAATGCGGGGGAACGCTTACCGTTACGATCCGTCGGTGGGAAGATGGAGTGGAGGTAAGCATCGCGGATACTGGCGCTGGCATTCCACCAGAAGTACAGCCAAAAATCTTTGATGCCTTTTTCACTACCAAACCCACTGGAGAAGGAAGTGGACTGGGGCTGTACATTAGCCAGAAGATTATTGACAAACACCACGGACGTATGAAAGTAGAGAGTCAACCAGGATATACTCAATTCAGTGTTTGGCTACCCGTAGAGTCTGTTTAGCGATTGGGAGGAAACTTAGCTATGTCTGATACTGCAATTCTTTGTGTAGATGATGAAGCTTCGATTTTAAAGGTTCTCAAGGAACAACTAAAACGGTGCTTCGGCAATCAGTATGTCTATGAGGTTGCCCAAAGTGCTGAAGAAGCTTGGATAGCGATCGATGAGTTAGAACAGGAAAATATCAAAATTCTCATCATTGTTTCTGATTGGCTCATGCCCAATGTCAGAGGAGATGAGTTCTTAGCTCAAGTTCATCAACGCTTCCCCGAAGTGATAACTGTAATGCTGACCGGACAAGCTGACGAAGCAGCGATCGAGCGTGCCAGACAGCAAGCCAATCTTTATGCTTGCATCCATAAACCCTGGACGCAGGAAGAGTTACAGCAAGTGATTAGTACCGCCTTGAATTAGTAGATTATGCGAGCGACAATTGTTTGTGTTGATGATGAATGGGATATTCTCAGAAGTTTGGGGAACCAACTCAAGCGTCACTTCGGCAAAGACTATGACATTGAGCTTGCCAGTAGCGGTGAAGATGCCCTTGTCCTTTGTGCAGAACTGACAGCAGAAGGCAAAAACATTCCTGCGATCGTTTCCGACCAGAGGATGCAGGGGATGAATGGAGATGCTTTATTGATTCAACTCCATACTCTCTATCCCAAAACTCTAAAAATTATGCTGACTGGGCAAGCCGATGCCGATTCGGTTGGGAATGTTGTGAATGCTGCCGCCTTATACCGATACATTCGCAAACCCTGGGACGAAACCGACCTGATTTTAACCGTTACTGAAGCTCTACGGCGATTTCAACACGAACAACAATTAGTCGAACAAAATGAGTTGTTGAAGAAAACTAATGCTAAGTTGGAAAGCTCTTTGTCATTGTTGTTAGCCACTTTTGAAGCCACAGCCGATGGGATTCTCGTACTCGATCGTGCAGGGAAAGTTGTCAGCTTTAATCAAAAGTTTGTCAGGATTTGGAACTTGTTAGACTCGGACTCAACTTGTCTTGAAGAAGATCTGCCAGATGCCATCTTCAAACAATTAACCGAGCCAGATGCGATCGGTTTTCAAGAATTGTTCCTACAGATTAATACAGAGAAGCACGATTTCTTGAGATTAAAAAATGGCAACACGATCGAGTACTATTTACAGCCTTACCAACTAGAGAGCGAAACTGTCGGTAGGGTCTGGAGTTTTCGAGACGTTACTGTGGAAAAGCAAACAGAAGCGATCGTAAAGCATCAAGCCTTACATGATGCCCTTACCAATCTCCCCAATCGTCTTTTGTTCGATCGAAAATTGACTGCCGCGTTGAATAACGAGTCAAAACTCATTGCCGTTATGTTTTTAGATTTAGATCGGTTTAAAGAGGTTAATGATACGTTAGGACACGCAGTAGGCGATCTCTTGTTACAAAGTGTCGTCCAACGTCTTGTCAGTTGTCTTAGGGAAGGAGATGTGATGGCTCGCTGGGGAGGAGATGAATTCGTGCTACTCCTGCCACAGATTCGCCATCGAGAAAATGTGAGTGAGATTGCCCGCAGGCTAATTGAAGTACTGCAACCTGAGTTTCTTCTAGAAGGCTATTCTCTTAACGTAACGGCTAGTATAGGAATTGCCATATACCCTCACGATGGCACAGATGGTAGTACGTTGCTCCAAAATGCTGATGCGGCATTATACCAGGCTAAAAAATGCGGACGCAACAATTACCAGCACTATTCTTGATTAAGAGAAAACCAACACCGCGATCGCTCATTTATAAATATTTCTATCCTTTTCCTTCTTGTACGAGCGTCCTAACTTTGTCACTTTTAGTCACTACCATTAATCATTTAGTCGTTGTTAGAGTGGAAACTTAGGACAAAATGACTAATTTAAATCAAATTACCAGTTCTCCTGCATACGCATTTAACGTTCCTGACGGCTCCGATGGCGCTCACTACGATATCCGCCCTTTGCTGACTGTCGGAGATGAGATCCCCTACTTAGAAGGAGACTTTGGCAACTTTACCCCCAGCCAAACGAAGACCTTTGCCCTAGCAGGGGAAACTGATGGACTCGGATACACTCAAATTAATGGTTTTAACTACCTCTGGGCAAACCACGAGATAGAAGACGATCTAACCACCGATATTTCCTCTACAGTAGCTGGAAAAATCAACGGAGCGCGAGTATCTCTGTTTGTTTTCGATCGCAACTGGAACCCCATCGGCGGTAAAAATCTACTCGAAGACGTTAAGATTGATGGCGTTGAATATTCATTAAATACCGAAACAGGTAATTATGAAGACACAAATGGTAATGTTCTCGATCTAGGCGATCGCAATAATTTTTCTCGTTTCTGTGCTGGCTATTTAGCTGCTTCTGGTTTCGTTGGCGAAGATGGCAAAGAAATTCCTCTCTACTTTGCCCCAGAAGAAACTGATACGGGATTAGCAGTTCCCGTAACCCCCGATGGTACTGCAACCCCCATTACAAGTATCGGTACTTTTGCTAAAGAAAAAGCCCTGCCTGCATCCCAATATCGAGCTACCAACTCTGACTATACAGTCCTGCTGTCCCCAGAAGACGAAAAAGACAATGGAGGTAATGGCGAAGTTTATCTCTATGTGGGAAAGCAAACGGCAGAAAATCCCAATGGTTTGACAGAAAACCCCGATGACTTCCAACTATACGTCCTACAAGTCGTCGATCCTACCACGGGCGAGGTTTTTGGTTATGAAACCATGCCAGAAAATCGTAAACTGATTGCCCAGTGGAATGCCGTTCCTGACGACATTGCCTTAAACCGCGATCCTAGCGTTCTCAGCAATTGGGCAGATGTTGGCACTGCTGGGGTGAGTAAGGGCAACTTTACCTCTACTAACTTTCGTGCTAATGAAGATATGGAGGAAGACCCCAACAATCCAGGAACGTTTTACTTTGCCGCGACTGGACGCAACGAAGATGAATCTATCCCTCCTGGAGAAAGTAGTTTTGATAACCTTTTAGGAAAACTTCATCGTTTTACTTTGAAGATCGATCCGAAAACGGGCACTCCTTTAAATGGAAGCTTTGAAACGTTGTTGGCAGGAGGTTCTAATAAGGGTGTCAGCTACGATAACATAAGTATCGATCGCAACGGCAATGTTTTAATTCAAGAAGATGAAACATCCGATGGCGGGGATGTGATGGAGGCAGAGGGACGGAATGCAGGTGTCTGGCGTTACAATATTGCTAAAAATGAAGGGGTTGTAGGAAGCGATCGCCTTGACTTTCTCTTTGAACTCGACCAAAAAGCCGCAGGAAAAGAATTCGATACAGAAACGGGTGCATGGGAAAGTTCTGGACTTATTGAAGCGGGTTCGCGAAATGGGCAAAGCTCTTATTTATTCAACGTCATGGCTTCTACTATCGATCCCAATGACGACGACCTTCCCCCAGAAATCCGACAAAAAGCATTAGAAGTTCTCGGCGGTAATTATGCAGCAGGCGGTCAATTAATCTTAACAATACCCGCGCCCGTCATCGACTTAAACAAGATTAATAATGATGACGACGACGATGAGGACGAGATTAAAAAATTCTCTGCTAGTAATAAAACTGAGATTATCAAGGGAACTAACAACAAAGACATCATTAACGGTAATGGTGGCGATGACTTAATTGATGGCAAAAATGGCAACGATACTCTCTCCGGCGGCGACGGGAAAGATGAAATTTACGGTGGTGCAGGTAGAGACGCAATTTATGGCAATAAAGGCAATGATTTCCTTTTTGGTCAGCAAGATCGAGACAATATTAATGGAGGTGAAGGCGACGATCTAATACAAGGCGGTTTAGGTCAAGATAGTTTGACGGGCGATCGCGGTAGCGATACTTTTGTGTTAACTGTTGGGGAAGGTACTGATACGATTGTTGACTTCAGTGTAAGTGAAGATTTTATTGGTTTAGCAAATGGTCTTACCTTTGAGCAGCTTTCTATCGTTGGGGATGGTAAAAATACTCGCATTAGCGTTAACAATGAAATTTTAGCTAGTCTGAGTAATGTCAGTGCAACGACCCTGACGGAAAGTTCTTTTACTATAAGTTAGTTCTGAGATAGGAATGTTTTATTTGCGCGATCGTACTCTTCAAACCAATCCGCAGTCAACACAAGCTTGGTTAGCCATACTGGGATTAGTGCTTTTGTTAGCATTAGGTTTCCTCGTGGGTGCTGGTCGTTTCCTGATTTTGATATTTCCAGGTGCTTCTTTAGCTATCGGAGTATTTCTTTATCATCGCTATCCCACTTTTTACATCGGTTTTACTTGGTGGATGTGGTTTGTGGGTTCTTTTGTCCGTCGCTTAATCGACTACCAAAGCGGTTATGTCACTCCTGGCCCGTGGAACCTAACCCCCATGTTAGTGACGGCAATTTCTTGTTTGACGCTAGCGCGATACCTGCCCCGATTTTTGAATCAAGCGGGTTTACCCTTCTTTCTCTGCTTGGGAAGTGTCATTTATGGTTTTCTAGTGGGAGTCATTCAAAACCCCATCAGCGATGCCATTATCATTCCTTTTTTAGGTTGGTTAACTCCCATCTGCTTTGGGTTTCATCTGTTCGTCCACTGGCGAGATTATCCCGAAAATCGCCAAACCTTCGAGCGTATTTTTGTTTGGGGAGTGTTGGTAATGGGAGTGTATGGCATCTATCAATACTTTGTCGCGCCAGAGTGGGATCGTTTTTGGCTAATTGAAGTTGAAAATCCTACTTATGGTCGTCCCGAACCTTTGCAAATGCGGGTTTGGAGTACCGCAGTCATTCCTCAAAAATTTGCTGCTTTGATGATGGCAGGATTGATGTTGTTATTTGTTAATAGCGGGATTTTGCGTTTTGTTGCTGCTGGAGTCGGTTATTTAACCTTTCTCTTATCAAGAATTCGCACTGCTTGGCTGAGTTTGCTTTTGGGACTGTTAATTTTAATTCCTTCTCTCAAAACGCGCCTGCAAATGCGTTTTATCGTTAGCGTTATGGTGGCAATGTTAATTATCTTGCCATTATCTTCTATCGAACCATTTTCTAGTGTTATTACATCTCGTTTAGAGTCCTTTAGCAACATCCAAGACGATGAAAGCTATCAAGAAAGATTACAAGGGCAAAGAGAACTTTTTGATTCTGCCTTAGCTGAGTTTGTGGGAAGAGGGTTAGGAGCAAAACTAGAAAGCGAGACAAGCGATTTGGCAAGCTATGACAATGGAATGCTAGTGTTACTTTTTTCCCTTGGTTGGTTTGGTTCGCTACCTTATTTAGCAGGAATTATATTGCTGTTTATAAGCTTGTTTCGGGGTGCTGAAAATCGCTCGGATGCCTTTGCTAGTGCTGCCCGCGCGATCGCAATTAGTACGTTTTTCGGGCAAATAGCCTTTAATCCCGTCATGGAGGGAGAATTTGCTATGCCGCTTTGGGGATTTTTGGGCATGAGTTTAGCAGCACAACAGTATTACAAGCAGGAAAAGGAAACAAGATAGACAAGGGAGAATAATTACCTCCGACTTCTACATAACAGCATAGGGCTTTCATTTTTGAACTTTGAACTTTGAACTTTAATTATGAATCGCTATCTACTTTTGCTACTAATCTTTTGTACTGCTTTGTTTGCCTGTCATGCTTCCATAGGGTTGTCCGAGCAAACATTGGTAGAGAAAGCTTACAGTACTAATAATTTTATCGATTCGATAGGCGTTGCAGTACATCTTGACTATCAAGATACAGTCTACAGTCGATACAAGGACATCATTAAACCTCGACTGCAAGAATTAGGCATTCGTCATATACGCGGAAGTGTTCGGCTAAAAGATCTTGAAACACAACAAAAATTCCTCGATTTGGCAACCATTGGGATTAAATCTACGTTAGTAATAGACCCGCGTAGAGTCTCTAGTCCGGCTAAGGCGGTAAAAATTGCTAAAGCGGTTATGGGTTCGGTAGAGGCTTTAGAAGGCGCAAATGAATGGGATTTGCATTCAGATTTGGAATATAAAGGTGAAAATTTTCCTCATGGAGTACGAAAGTTTCAAGAGAAGCTCTATGCTGCGATTAAACGAGATCCAGTAACGGCAAGTTTAGCGGTTTTGAGTCCTTCTGTGGCAAAAGCTAATAAAGCCTCAGAATTAGGAAAAGTGGCTTGCGATCGCGCTGCCATACACAGCTATCCAGGCGGACACAAAGTACCCAGTAGCGGACTGGAAGACAAATGGATTCCAGCAGCGAGAATGTTGTGCGGGGATAAACCCATTATGGCGACAGAAAGCGGCTATCATAACGCCATTCATCTCTATGGTATCTCAGAACAAGCTGCTGCTAAATATTTACCTCGAATGTTTTTAGAGTATTTTAATCGAGGAATCGATCGCACTTATAGCTATGAATTAATCGATCTTAAACCCAATCCCGCAGCAGATGAACCCGAATTTAACTATGGTTTGTTACGCAATGATGGTTCGCCCAAACCTGCTTTTATTGCGATTAAAAATGCGATCGCGCTTCTCAAAGACACCGATGAATCTTTTACCCTACAATCTCTTAACTACACTCTCAAAGGGAATACACAAAACATACATCACACACTATTACAAAAACACGATGAAACTTTTTATCTAATTTTTTGGCAAGAAGTGCTTAGTTATGACGTTAATAAAAAGACGGATATTTTGGTGAGCGCTCGCCCTTTAAGTTTAATTTTACAAACTCCTATTTCACGTGCTGCTATTTATAAACCTACAGATTCGATGAATGCGATCGCGCAATATATAAATCCGAAAACCTTAAAAATTAATGTTCCAGACCGTCCCCTTATTATTGAATTAGTTTCTATCTAAAACCATGCTCAAAATTGCTGTTAATAATATAAAAAACTGGATATTTGTTACAGGAGTAATTCGCAGTGGTACGACCTTTGTAGGCAAAGTATTGAGTTTGCCTCGTTCGGTAGATTATATTCACGAACCTTTTAATCCTCTGTGCGGAATGCCAGGAATCGATCGCTGGTATTGCTATCTGCGACCTGGTTTAGATATCGAGGAAATGCAGCATTACCATCACCTCACTAAAACGATTTTTAATTACAATCTAACGCTTAGAAGCTGGTATCCCGATAGCGATCCTTGGTCTAGAAAAGTTATTAAAAGTCTTGTCGGGAGTAGAGGCCCTTTTTATTTGCGACTGGCTAAACCCAATCCTTTTCACAAAGCAGCAGTGATTAAAGATCCGATCGCAAATTTGTTAACGGAATATTTGTATATTAATTTCCAAGTAAAACCCGTCATCGTTATCAAACATCCTACCTCTTTAATTGCTAGTTTAAAACGAGTAAATTGGTGGCTAAATCCTCGCGATATTAATGGGCGATCGCAATTAATAGAAGATTATTTCTCCGACGAACTAGATTATTTTGAAAAAGACTGGTCTGACCCTATATTAGGTGCGGCAGCTTATTGGCGCGTCGTCCATAAAGTATTGCTTGCGCAAAGCAAAAAATACCCCGACTGGCAAATAATAACCCTCGAAGAACTAAGCGAACATCCCGTCCTATTATATAAGCGTCTTTACAAGAATTTAGAGTTACCTTGGTCGAGATCGGTAGAGCAAAAAATCCTCAAACTGACTCAAGGTAATCGTTCTGCTCAAGCAAGAAAAGGTATCGTTCAAGATTTTAAAAGAAATAGTGCAGATATATTTAAAACACAACGAGACTCGCTTTCAATAGAAGAACGCAAAGCAATTTTTGAAGTAGTTAAAGACGTAGCACTACAACTTTATAGCCAAGAAAGCTTTGCCTTGGATGCGCAAACAAAATGATTGCGATCGCTTTTATTCAATATTAATTGATTCTATGACTAATTCTTGAAACTGTTCTCGAACCTCTGTTAATTCTTCATCCGTACTTGCCGTTTTCAGCTTATTTTTTAAGATCGAGCCTTGTTCTTCTAAGATTTGATATCCTCCAAGACTCTTTTCTAACAGAAATATATTGTTATTCAATTGGATGAGAACTGCGATCGTAGCCAGAATAATTATAATTAGTTTTCTGTGAGGGAGTGCAACTAAACCAGTTCCCAACAGTGCAAGCGCTATCATCTCCGCACCTCCGCGATGTTTCAAAGGTTCAGTATATTTGGTTGTTGCTATGGGTAACGGTTTACGGTAGGCCAATCTGTATGTTGCGGTTCCTTTTGATTAAGACGCTGAATTGTATGTAAAAACTGGCGTAAATAGCCAATTTATCCGAACCTTTGTCAAATTCGATGCATAACAAAATGCGAAGTCAGTGAAAGCGAGGAAGCAGAAATCTTG
>JALOOL010000316.1 GCA_025454425.1 Hydrococcus sp. Prado102
TCGTATTACTATAGTTACTACTACAGCCATTACTATAGCGATAGCGATCGCAAATAATCGCGCTTTAATTTAATCGTGCAGCCATTTATCGATTTACTAATTTTGAACTCAGTAAAGACGCAATATATCGCGTCTTTAATACTGGATACTCCAGTTATTTCTTCTACTTTTTTGCTAACCCTTTTATTGATGGTTGGTTTATTTTTCTTTATTCGGGGTTCGGTCAAGGAGCGAACCCAGCAAATCAAACTCATTGCCCATGAGTCCGAAGAATCTCTACTTCAAAAATTACAGGCTTATTTATCCTCTCGTGCTTATCAGCTAGCTTCTGTAGATGCCGAGCAACATCAAGCTGTTTTTGAAGGAATCGTTCGTCCGAGTTGGTTTTTGGCGATTTTTTTGAGCGTGTTAGCAACTATTGGTTTGCTGTGTTTGATGCTGGTTTTATCCTTTCTTTATCCGTCAGGCGCAAATTGGTTTTTAGGACTGATTGTATTAGGACCTGCGGCTGGCGCTTTCTATTGGAGAGGAGCTAAGCGTTTAGAGAAAGTTTTCCTCAAAACTGAATCGCTATTAACTGAAGGTGAATCGAAAACGCTGGCAATTGTGACGGCTCATCGCGACGAACTAGCCGAACTTCAAAAAGCTTTCCCCTGGGAGCGTCCTTCGTCCTTCGTTCGACAAGGAGACAAGGAGGACAAGGAAAACAAGGGAGAGTGACCTGTTCTTAAATTTTGGATGAAAGGATTTTGGATTGACTTTACCCTTTTCCCAATCACCGATCGCCATTTCCTATTCACAAAAATACCGCTCCAATTTATGATAGTTGGAGCGGTATTTTTTGAAGTCGTCGATCGCGCTAGCGGCTCCCTACAGCCGCTACAGGCGTTTTTCCTTGCGGAAGGAGAGATCGCAAACTTGGAAAGAGAAAATGATTCTCTTCAACGTATTGAGCGCCGAATAGTCCTTTCTCTGCCCAAAAGTACCTATCCGTTGTATGCTCGTTACGCTTAACCACTAATAACGCTGGGGGTTGAATCCCTAGCGTTTGAATATATCTTCTTGCGGCGGTGACTGGTTTATCTTCGCCACTTTCAATACTATACTGGGGTACTAACTCCAGGATTTTACGTCCTTCCTGGCGACGGCGACTTTTCCGTTTGCGTTTTCTTGCCAACCCTACTACCTCCTATTTTGGCTACGTACTGTAATCGTAGTTACAAAAGCCGTGGCAATTATATCCGGTTAATTTTAGAAAATCAACCGTCTCTCAGAAAGCAATTTTTAGGATTTAAGCCTGGAAAGACAAGCCAATTCTCGTTTTGCGTTATGGTAGCCATAGGAAGGAGAAAATCATTGTTACAAAACATAATATTTCGTAATAAAAAGTTAAATTAAGCTGGGATTTAAGATGTCTCATTCGCATCCTCTTTTCATTCCTCCGAGTTCAGAATTGATTGCTTTGTGTCAATCTCAAATTGCATTATTGACGCAGTGGCTGAAAGCTGACTGGAGTGCGGTATATCTAACGAAAGAAATTTTAGAAGGATCGGACACTCACTTAATTCCGATCGCCGTCTATCCTCAGACAGATTCGGTGTGGGAATCGGGGAACCGTTTGAGCATCTTACCGGAAGTCTGGAATCGAGTGACTTCATCAATGCCTTTATTGTTGGGTTCATCTTCTGAAAATAGCGATCGCGCCGATGAAGAAAAGGAACCAGATTCGCCTCAATCTTTGTGGAAAGATTCTTCTACCAAAGAGCAGAATCAAATGGTTTTTCCTTTGATGGATGAAGATAGAGTAATGGGATTGCTGGTAACGAGACGCAAAGATCGCCAGTGGAAACAAAAAGAATTAGGTCAGATTGAAAAAATAGCCAAAACAATAGAATTAGCAAGTTTATTAGATCGACGACAAGGTTGGTACGAACAACAGCTAAGCCAACAAGCGAGAATTCATCGCCTTCAACGAGATAGGTTAGATAGCTTACTCCATCAATTACGCAATCCGCTGACGGCATTGAGGACGTTTGGAAAGCTACTGCTCAAACGTTTTATGCCAGACGATCGCAATCGTTCGGTCATTCAAGGGATTTTACGAGAAGGCGATCGCTTACAGGAATTGTTACAAGAATTTGAAAACGATCTCGACGCGACGCATACCAACATTAATTCTTTGACGTTAGATGCTAATACTTTGTCTTTACCAGAAGCCTCTTCGGTTTCCGACTCTTCGCTTCTGCTGGGAAATTCTTTGAGTTTAGAGGCGATATCCGTTAAGGATATTTTAGAACCTTTATTAGTGTCTGCGGGGGCGATCGCGCAAGAAAGAGGCATTAATTTTGAGTCTAATCTTCCCGCCAATCTACCCCCCGTACAAGCCAATTCTAGAGCCTTGCGCGAAGTCTTAAGCAATCTCATCGACAACGCGCTCAAGTACACGCCAGCAGGCGGAAAAGTTCAAATCGTAGCAGGTTTGGAACGAACCGATGCAACGGGAACCTGGCAAGGAATTGCTGTAGGCGACACGGGTTATGGCATTCCTCCCCAAGATCTAGAACATTTGTTCGAGCGGCATTATCGAGGAGTGCAAGCACGAGGCGATATTCCTGGAACTGGTTTAGGACTCGCGATCGCTAAAGAATTAATCGAACAAATGCAGGGAAAAATCGATTTAATTAGTCCTAATAATTTGAATCCTAACAATACTTTACCTGGATCGACATTTATCGTTTGGTTGAGTGCGATCGCCCAAGGGGAAGTAGCAAAGCCGATCGCAACGTAATTGGCAACAATGCGTAACTGTCTGGGGTTGCTGGTAGCGTAATTACTCAAAACACGGACAAACAGGATATGAACATCCAGACCCTTATCCGGCTGGATCATCAAAAAAATGGGTTTAAAGCCCTGCCCTTCTAGGGCGGCTTTTCTTTAACTTCCGGATCGATTCTCTGAGTACATCATTTTGAGTGCGATCTGTTTGGGAGCAATACGCCAAAAGGATTTCATATTCTTCATCAGAACATCGAATAGTTAATTTTTTCATGCCGTCATAATGCCGTCTATTTGTGCTACAATATTAGCATGAAGACACTGAAGTTTAAGCTATACGAACATAAAAGAAATAGACACCTCAAGCGCATGATTAACGCGGCTGGGGTGATTTATAACCATTGTATTGCCCTGCATAAACGGTACTACCGGATGTGGGGCAAACACTTAAACTGTGCAAAACTTCAGGCTCACATTGCTTCATTGAGAAAGCGTAATCAGTTGTGGCAATCAGTAGACTCTCAAGCAGTACAAGATATCTGTTAAACGTACCTCATTAGGTGAATTGTTCATGGTTGTGGTAGTTGATGACGGTAGTAAGCCCGAAGTCGAAGTTAAGACCGGTAAAATTGCTGGCTTTGATTTTGGGTTGCGTACATTCCTCACTGGCTCGGACGGCTCTAAGATTGAATCCCCCCAGTTTTTCAAACAGTCACTTAACGCCATTAGAAAAGCTAGTAAGCAACATTCCAAAAAGTTAAAAAGCTCATCGAACAGAGAACGAGCCAGAAAAAATCTAGTACGCAAGCATGAAGATATTTCCAACCGTAGACGTGATTGGTTCTGGAAATTAGCCCATGAGCTAACTGATAAATTCGATGTGCTGTGTTTTGAGACACTAAACCTCAAGGGAATGCAACGTCTTTGGGGGAGGAAGATCTCAGATTTAGCTAGGAGTGAATTTATATCGATCCTAGAATGGGTTGCCAAAAAGAAAAACAAACTGGTTGTTTTTATTGACAAAGATTTGTTGGCACACTCTCAAGCTGAAGAAGAAATTGTTTATCCGAGAGTTCGTTCGTTCTACGGCAATGACGACACCCAGGAACTGTACGACGAACAAGCCCAAATGAAGCAGATGCTCGATGAAATTAAAGCGATTGACCCTGCTTCTGCCGACGAGTTCCGCTCGAAAATCAAACAGTTAATGGATGTAGTAGGCGACCACATTCGTCAAGAAGAAAGCACTATGTTGGCTGCGATCGATAAAAATTGCAGCAAAGAGCAGAAAGAGCAAATGGCTAGCGATTTTAAGGCGGCTAAGAGCAAGATTCAGCAAGAAATGGTAGCTTCTATTTAGTAACAATATTTGACTGCGGGCTAAAACCTCGTGGAATAAGAGAGGTTGTTCTAGACGGGATTCAAACCACTGTCTAGAACGTTTCACGTTTTTAAGGGACGATCGTCAACCCCACCCTCTGCATCTTCTGCAACCATTACAGATAAATTAGATAAAGAAAACTTATTAATAATTTAAGAAATACATTGTTGCAGTTTTATAAAATTTTAGTTACATTTATTTACATAACGCTTTACAAAACGCAATCTATCGACTGAGGAATTGAATTATGAACAACGAAAATCGTAACGAATTCAAACCTGGCTTTACACCTGGCGCAGAAAACTGGAACGGTCGCCTTGCTATGATCGGTTTCGCTGCTGCTTTAATTATCGAACTCGTCTCCGGTGAAGGATTACTTCACTTCTGGGGTTTAATGTAATTTTTAATCGTTCAATCTCTGTCAATCTCATAAAAGTAACTGGGTTTCCTTACACCAAGGAAACCCAGTTTTTGTTTGTCTTGATAGAAATTCGTAATTTCTAACGGATATATTCTTTAAGAATGCTATTGCGATTGGGATGACGCAGTTTCCGCAACGCCTTAGCTTCGATTTGACGAATTCGTTCGCGAGTGACATTAAAGATTTGCCCGATTTCTTCTAACGTCTTCATTCGTCCGTCATCCAACCCGTAACGCAACCTCAGTACGTCGCGTTCGCGGGGACTTAGAGTATCGAGGACATTTTCTAAGTCTTCGCGCAATAAGTTTTTAGAAACTTCATCTTCGGGGGTTTCGCCGTCCGCTTCGATAAAGTCGCCAAGTCGAGAATCTTCTTCTTTCCCGATGGGAGTTTCGAGCGAAATAGGCAGTTGCGCCGATTTAGCAATAAAGCGCAGCTTTTCGATGGTCATTTCCATTCTGGTCGCAATTTCTTCCTCAGTTGGCTTGCGGCGCATTTCTTGAGAAAGAATTTTGGTGGTTTTCTTGATGCGAGAGATCGTTTCGTACAAGTGAACGGGGAGGCGAATAGTACGAGACTGATCGGCAATTGCTCGCGTAATTGCTTGACGAATCCACCAAGTTGCGTAGGTTGAGAATTTATAACCTTTCTCGTGATCGAACTTTTCGGCGGCTCTAATCAAACCAAGCGAACCTTCCTGAATTAAATCTTGGAAGGATAACCCGCGATTCATATATTTTTTCGCGATCGAGACTACCAGACGCAGGTTAGACTGCACCATTTTGTCTTTCGCTCTTCTACCAAGATAGAGGCGACGCTGAAAGGCGGGCAATTCCATTTCAACAGCCTCAGCCCATTCTTTATCTTTTGGGAAGCGTCCCAGACGTTTTCTGAGTTGCTCGAAAAGACTTTCTAGTTCGAGTAAATCGGCAATTTTACGAGCGAGTTCGATTTCTTCTTCGGCTCTAAGAAGTCGAATGCGACCGATTTCTTGTAGATAGACGCGAATAGAGTCTTCTGTATAAGGTTTCTTTTTCCCTGGTTCTTTTCGTCGAGTTGTTCCTCGGACTTTTCTGTCTTCAGGTTCAACAATAACTTCTTCTAAATCGTCTAGGCTGTCGCCATCAATGTCTTCATCAATGAATGGTTCCCAATCCATTTGAGGCTCAGTAATAGTTGCAAGTACGTTGTTGGCCTGCGTCATGCCGTTTTCCTCTTACTCCTTCTATTCAAAATGAGAAGATTTCCTTGGTTAATTTAACTTAGAGTTTTAGTCGCTTAGGACAAATTTAGCTTTTTGGCTCGATACTACTTCCTGTTTCTTGTCAGAAAGCATTAGCTGAAAATTGCTATCTCACAAGACTCCGCTAAAATAGCAGTTCTAAGCGTTCGAGAAAATTGTTAAAGCCCTTCCGATTGTAACTTCGATTACAACAAATTGGTTGAAGCTTTTGATTAAATTGCAAAAGATTGAAGCCATTTTTGCGCGAGCTAATATATTTTTCTCGAACGCAGCCATTGTTTTTGCCTTCCATAAAAGACTTTCAGGAGTCGAATTGGCGCTCTTACTATTGATTTTTAGTATAGATCGCCTAACGCTTCGGTCGAGTCTATTACTACTTGAGGAAAAAGTTTTGAGAATTATTTTTCCTCTCGATCGCTAGACTCAGAAGAATTTCTTAAGCTGAGGTTGGTTTACAGTTTGCCTCTGTATTTATATTAGCTTCTCGTTCGCCATCTCAATACTTAAGAATATGAGCTACTTTCTGTAGTCTCAAAATCTTCAGCTATTGTAATGAATTTCTCGCTAAAGTGCCGCTAAAAACTCTTGAAAAATACTTTAATTCTCTTAAAAGACAATTAGTGCCTTTGTACCAGTTAACGACAAAAAACTTCTTAGGTGTTAGGGAATAGAGATTATTTAAGAAAAACAGAGCTTAAATCCACATAGTTCGATAAAAAATGATTATTTGTCAATTTTTTTTGTTTTTGCTTGATATTTACGATCGCAGCTTTCAAAAACTAAAGAGAGTATAAAAAATTAAGTTTCTAGTCGATCGGCTTTTTAAAAATTTTATAAATACTTACATAATTTAATCTCAATCTTATTAGACTGTAAAAATAAATGTAAATTAAATAGACACTTATTATTTGCTTTTGAAAACCGCCCTTGATTGTTTTTGCTGCCAAAATTCGTCAATCGTTACGAAACAGTAACCTTTTTGCAACAAACGAGGAATCAATTCGGCTGCGATCGCGCTGACATCTCGTCCGCCACAGTAGCCATCGTGTAAAACAATAATAGAACCGTTACAAACATTTGCCATCACGCGAGAAATTGCGATCGCCACTCCAGGACTCACCCAATCTTCCGGCACTACCGACCACATAACCGGACGATAATTGTCTTGATGCAACATATTCAAGATTTGAGGAGTAAATAATCCGTTGGGAGGACGAATGTCTAAAATGTGCTTGGGGTTGAGCGAACAAGCATTGGCGATCGCAATTTGAGTTTTCAATAAACTTTGCCGAATTTCATCCAAACTTAAAAAGGGGAAAGAATGATGGTAATAGCCGTGCAACGCAATCTGGTGACCGCGATCGTAAATTTCTCTAGTTAAAGACGGATTTCTATCTACACAAACTCCCAAACAGAAAAAACTGGCTTTAATTTGATATTTATCTAAAACGTCTAAAA
>JALOOL010000317.1 GCA_025454425.1 Hydrococcus sp. Prado102
ATCGGTCTTGCTCACAAATCTAGACCGATCTTTTTTTACCATAAATCGTTAAAATTCCCTAGAGGACTGGCTTTTCACACGATCGTCACCCTGTCAGCCGTTGAAGCGTCTCTTCCCAATCGTTGCGAGAGTTCGGCTCTTGTTGCGATCGCGTTGGTTTTAATCCAATAGAGCATCTGTAGTCTTTCTTTGGTTGTTGCTGTTCGAGCATGACGCAATCTATCTCTCTTCTGTCAAAGTGGGGAAGATAAAATGAGAAAAAAAGCTTAATAGTTAGAATTATTTAACTCTTCTCGTCTAACTTCCTCAATTCTCCCCACTTCAAAAACTAAGGTAAATGGTTGACCCATTTCTTTTTTTAAAAAGTTTTCTAGAAACATGACTTGTCTTGGCGTTATTGGTTCTGTCGTGCGAACGTTGAGGCGAACTTCGGGGGGATTAGTTAACCAATTAACATCGCTATTAAGAATGACGATTCGCTGAAAGGTTATGGTTCGATTTTGTAATACTTGTCTTAAACTTGCTTCTAATCTAGTTTGTCTGAGCAACTGAAAAAAGCTCATTCCTAATGGAATTAAAAGTAAGCCTGTAACAGCTATCGTAAAACCAAGCGCTTTACTCGCACGCTTGAAGGACGTACAACCGACTATTAAAAATGCCAGCATACAAGAAAGAATAATTCCTAGTAAATTAGTCAAATAAAGCAAGGTTGCACCAATACTCAGCGACCAATTTCCGTGGGATAAACCTAAACCAATAACGCAAACTGGTGGCATCAAAGCAACTGCGATCGCGGTTCCCGCTAAACTACCAGAAATTTTGGGTTTGACTTTTGCAAAACCGCTAATTCCCCCAGCGGCAACGGCAATCCCTAAATCGAGTAAAGTCGGTCGAGAACGGCTATTTATTTCGCCCCCAAATTCTGGCAATCTAACTAAATAACCAATGAATAAAGCTATAAAAATTGCTATAATTGTTCCAATTAAAATTGCGTTTAGTGCTTTGCGAAAAAGAAAAATATTACTTTCTAAAGCAGCAAATGCTAGTCCTCGGATAGGTAGCATTAGCGGTGCAATAATCATCGCGCCAATAATTACAGCAGCACTATTAGAAAGCAATCCCAAGGTGGCAATAATACAAGAACCAACAATTAAAGTTAGATAATTCAGATCGGCGGTAGACTCTTCTAATAGTCCGTTTCTAATTTGTTCGAGTTGCTGTGGAGCAATTGTTTTATTTTTAAAGTTTTTAAAGCGATCGCGAATATTATTAAAATTTTTCAATACTATACCCCTCCATCAGCAACCAGTAATTATTTTCAATAATTTACTCCCCTTGCATTTCTTTAACATCAAACAAGCTAATCAGCACTCCTGCAACTGGAATTGATAGAAAAACTCCAACTAACCCAGCAACTTTAGCACCAACTAATAAAGCAAAAAACATAATTACTGGATTCATATTAATCGAGCCTTGCATGATACGGGGCATGAGCAAATTTTCTTCGACTTGCTGTAGTAAAATGCAACCAATCAATACTTTAAGCGCGAGGAAAATTCCTTGCGGCAATGCAATTAAACAAACTAAACTAATTCCGATAGTAGCTCCAATGCCAGGAATGAGATCGAATACTCCGGCGATCGCGGCTAAAACTAAGGCATAAGGTAAGTCAATGATAATAAAGACAATATAGACTGAAACTCCAAAAAAGATCGATAATAGCAATCGTCCCCAAAAGAACCCTAAAAAGTTTTTTTGAATTGCTTCGGTTAGCTCGTGACGAACGCGATCGGGAAAGGCTTTTAAGACAAAATTCCAAATCCGCTTCCCATCTAACAACATGAAAAAAGCGACAACTGCAATAATAACTAAATCGATTAAATTGGTCACTAAACTTTGAACGGTGGTTAAACCAATTCCAATTCCTGCTAGCGCTTGTTCTCGAAATTGTGCTTCTAGTGCTTCAAAATTAACTTGAAAATTCCAATTCGTTAAAGTCGATTGTATTTTATCTAAAGCTGAGATAAAAGATTCAAATAGTTGAGGAGCTTGACCGAGTAAATCTTCTGCCTGCGAAAGAATCGCAAAACCAAGCGTAGCGATTAACCCGCCGATAATTAGCAAGCTCAGCAAAAAAACAAAAACAACTGATAGGGTGCGCGGTAAAAAACGAGAGAGCCACCTTACGGGATAATTGAGTAAAAAAGCGACAATAGCAGCAAAAATAAAAGTAACAATCACCGTTTCAAAATAAGCTAACACTTGAACGATCGCCCAACCAAGCGCAAACAGTAATAAATAGCGAATTAGCTTAGAATTACTCAAATGCTCCCAAAAATGATGCCAGAAATTTTTAACCGTAGGCTCAGTCACCATCGCTTCAAGTTAATAGATTATACCAATTTGAAAAAAGGATACGACAGATAGATTTACAGAATTCACAGTACAGACGCGAAATTTCGCGTCTCTACGAAAGAGATTCCAAATCCAAAATCCAAAATGGTATTAGTTTGCTATTCTTAACGATAAGTTTGTCGGCTTACTATTTAAAATTCATCTATCTAGGGTGACGGTTTTGGTCATGTCTGCGATGGCTTTGTTGAGGACGAGCAATACCGATCGCATAATCCGAAGGAACTATGGGAGAGCCGCGCTGTTTGGCGTATACTTTCGTAAATTCCGCTCCTAACAACAGAATGTGAGCGGCATAAAAAACCCAGGTAATAACAATAACAAAAGAACCCGCTACCCCATAAGCAGAACCAAAATTGGTTTGAGTGAGGAATAATCCAAACAAGAACTGTCCTAGCAAAAATAAAAGTGCAGTAACAATAGCGCCAATAAAAGTATCGCGCCACTCAATTTCAGCATCGGGGAGAATTGCGTACATTAAGGCAAAAATAACCGTTGTAACCGCAAAAGAAACCAATAAACTAATCGTTTGCCACAGATTCCCCGAACCAGGTACTAGCTCGTTCAACAAACCAACAAAAGCTGTCAAAATAGAGTTACCAAAAAAAGACACCAGCAACAACAATGCGATCGCCAGTACCATGACAAAAGTCAGCAATCGTTTACGTAAAAAGTGAAACAAATGTCTTCCTGGGGTTGGCTGTATTCCCCAAATTCTGTTGAGCGCGTCTTGAATTTGAGCAAAAACGCCAGTAGCGCCCGCCAGCAAAAAGCCGATATTAATGAGAAGTTGAAATGGTTCTCGCTCGTTTACATCCGCTCTCATGTATGCGATCGCGGCAGCAATAAGCTGTGCGCCTTCAGTACCAAATAAATCGCTCATTTGCTCCACAAGCTGTTCTGTGGCAGTCGTTTCATCAAAAATTGCCCCAACAATCGTGATTATGAGCGCCATCAACGGTGCTAGGGAAAAAACCGTAAAATAAGCGAGCGATGATGCAAGCAGCGAGACTTCATTCAATTGCCACTCAGAAATCGTTTCTTTTAAGAGTCGTTTAATTTGCCTGGAATTGACCATAAGCTAGGAAATATTTTTTGGCTGTTTGGAATTAGAATTGCGATCGGCTCTGCCGCTCCCCGGAGGGGAATCGCTAGTCGTCGAAAACTCATCTAAGTGCAACAAATAAATATCGCTTGGTATATTAATTCCTGCTTTTTGCAATGCCTCTTTAAGTGCCTGAGTGACTTGAGAAGTCATTTCCAAGAAAGGCAATCGCCGCGCGTTCACCCAAAATCGCACTTCAATATTAACGGTATTAGCAGCGAGTTCGCGCACTAAAATTTCTGGTTTGGGTTCGGATTCAATCCCAGCCACTCCCAGAACAGCTTCTTGAAGAATTTGTTTAGCAGCCGTAATATCATCATCGTAACCAATGCCAACCGTTACTGAACTGCGGCGAATGGTGCAGGCAGTATTGTTAGTAATAGTGGCACTAAAAACCTCTTGATTGGGAATATAAACGATTCGTCCGTCATAAGTTTTTAGCGTCGTTGCCCTAAGTTGAATTTGCGTCACCGTACCTTCAAACTCTCTAATGATAATTTGATCTCCTAATTGAAACGGACGAGAAGCCAGCAAAATGATGCCAGAAAAATAGTTACTCAAAATATCGCGCAAGCTGAAGCCAATCGCCACGCTTGTCAATCCCAGCGTTCCCACCAAAGTTGCAAAATCTAGCCCCAAAACCCCCAAAGCAACAACCGTCCCAAACGTCCATACTGCCCCGTATCCCAAGCGACTCACCAAAATTTTAGAATTGCGATCGACCTCCCAACGACTCGCCCCGGCTAAAGTCAAACGGCGCACGCTTGCTGCTAACAACCATGTAGCTAAGATTGCTAGCAACGCTCCTAAAATTGAAGGTAAATTGTCGATCGCATCTCGCTGAAATTGACGTAGGGTAATGTATAGCCGTTGCCCGACATCAATTGCTAAAGGCGGTTGCTCGAAAGCTTGATTTAATTCTTCTGCCCACTGCTGCGCTAGGGTTTCTACAGGAAGGTTAAAATCTTGCGCATCTTGCCCAGTGACGGTCATCAAGACGCGATTATTCAGTTGCAGTGTTGCAATGCCGCGCTCCGAATCGGTTACTACAGTTACCGTCGTATCGGTTTGAGACTGCGTTAAGAAACTAGCAATTCGCCGATTGATAATCTGCGCTCGTTCGATGGCGCTGAGTTCCGACAAGCTTCCTACTTGAAATACGGGCTGTCCTCTGACGACAATATCGGCAAAAAACAGCCCATCTGCTGGAATTTCCTCAGATTGCGATGTTTGAGGGAGATCGAGCGCGGGAATTTCCTGAGTTAATCCCTTGCTCGTCGGTAATAACAATAAACTCCCAAGCAAGAAAGCGATCGAGAAACGAACGCGAAATTGGCGAGGCAACATAAAGAGGCTAATACTCGATCGCTTTCTACAAAAGATTTTCAGGAGGATTTTCGGGCACCACCCATAAATAAATCGTTTTACCGTCTATCTGTACGGTGCGTTCTGGTTCCCATTCTCCCATGTCGAAGGCATGAGAGACAATTCGAGTACCG
Source organism: Hydrococcus sp. Prado102 (assembly GCA_025454425.1). Classification (GTDB taxonomy): domain Bacteria; phylum Cyanobacteriota; class Cyanobacteriia; order Cyanobacteriales; family Microcystaceae; genus Hydrococcus. Next base: position 5,017 of record JALOOL010000317.1, read on the forward strand.
GGTTTGAGTTCTTGAAGCAGTCTCGGTCTTAGCTTGACGTTGAGTTCGGGAAGCAGATAAAGCGTTACTACAGTTGCTTCGCTAAAATCTGTCTCAAAAAGATCTTCTTGGCGAAACTGTACTCGGTCAGTTACTCCTGCATTTTGTGCATTTTCGTTCGCTTCTTGAATGCGTTGGGGATTAATATCAATTCCTACGCCGCGCGTGCCGTATTTTTGTGCCGCAGTCACCGGAATTCGTCCGTCGCCACTGCCAAGGTCATATAAAACGTCATCTCCCGTCACATTTGCTAGTTCTAGCATCCCGTCTACCACTGCTTGGGGAGTGGGTACATAAACAACATCGGGTTGACGTGTAGGCGTTTGTACGTCTGGCGATGTTTGCTGTGCTTGAGCGTTTGACGGCGTTTGGGCGAAATCCCGTTGATAGGTGCAGCCAGCAAAAAAGAAACTACTAATACTGGCAATAACAAGCGATAACTTGATGGTTCGTTTTAAGTGCATATTTCATTTCTCCGATTACAAAGACTTAGCTTGACTAAATAATTGCGAATTACGAATTATTTTGACGAGATATATGCTTAGATAACAGCCATAGAGGAATACCAGCGATCGCAACTACTACGCCAACTATCGCCCCAACCCCAGTATAAACAAGGCTCGAATATAGCAAATAACCGCAAATCAAACAAAAGAGAATTGGCGTTAGCGGATAAAAAGGAACTCGGAACGGTCGTTGCACCTGTGGTTCGCGCCACCGCAATATTAACAGCGACACGGTAGTAAGTAGAAAAAAGAACCAGAAGGTAGGGGCGGTATAGTCTACCATCGTCTCGAAACCGTTGCGCGTAAACGTTCCTAGTAAAACTAATGCCAGAGATATCGCTCCTTGGGCGAGTAAAGCATTGGTTGGCGTACTGTTGTGCGATCGCCAGCGTCCTAATACAGTAAAGAGTGAAAAATCTTTTCCAAGTGCGTAGTTAGTGCGAGCGCCTGTAATAATGGTTGCATTAAGAGAACTTAAAGCGGCGATCGCCACTAAGATGCTAATAAAGATCGCGCCAGATTGACCGAAAGCATTGCGCATCAAATCGGCTGCAACTGCCTCCGAATCTGCCATTGCTGACAACCCCAATCCTCGTATGTATGCCACATTGACGAGTAAATAAATAGTGGTAATAATGCCGATACTCCAAAATAGCGATCGCGCCAAATCTCGTTTCAAATTGCGCGTTTCAGCGGAAACATAAGCTGCCTCATTCCAACCACCATAAGATAGCAACACAAAAACCATTGCTAAACCAAAATTTCCACTCGATGGAAGTTCAACAGACGTACTAACATTATAAGGCGCAGCAAAAATCAAACCTCCGACAACAACTAACAATAAACCGAGGACAATAGCAGCACTCAACCAATTCTGCATTTGCTTTCCTTGCTGAGTTCCTGCTAGATTTAACCCAGTAAACAGCGCAATAACTAGCACTGCATAGATTGAAGTAGAATAGTAGCCCAAGCGCCACAGTTGCGAGGCGTAATCGCCAAATACAAATGCCAAAAGCGCGATCGAACCCGTTTGCAAAACGCTCATGCGCGTCCAAGCAAATAAAAAAGCAACCTTTTTGCCAAAAGCGCGCATCAGGTAATAGTAGTTACCGCCAGCATGAGGATAAGTTGTTGCCAGTTCTGCGTAACATAAAGCACCGATTAGGGATATACCACCGCCTAGCAACCAAGTTAACAAGGCTATTTGGGGACTTCCAACATTTGCTGCAACTAAAGCTGGTGTCTCGAAAATTCCCGCACCGATAACAATACCAACAATAATGGCAGTTACATCTACAAATGAAAGCGTTTTTTTGAAGGTTGTTATCTCGGAAACATTAGCAGGACTATCTGTTATGCTGTCGTTTTTAAGTTGGTTCACTTTGAAGTTATCCTAATCGAGTTGCAATGCGATAACAACCGTTAAATAATGCGTTATTATCTTGGTTCGGGAGGTTTAGGACGATTGGGCTGCCTACCTTCTGGACGTATGCGATCGCGACCTCTATTAGGCCCGCCAGCCCAAGGCGGCGGCCCGTCGGCGGGACGAATATTGATAGTAGAACCGTTACTACGGGTAATCGAAAACGCATCAAACTCATTGTTTTTCTTGCTGACTTCGCCCGTTACTGTCACTTGCTCCCCTGGTTCGAGATCGATGTT
>JALOOL010000318.1 GCA_025454425.1 Hydrococcus sp. Prado102
GATCTAAAAATCGAGATCTTTCGGTAATTATGGCAGCCTAATCAAAAGATACGAGCAATTTCAACGCTTTTTGAAAGGAAAGTACGTTTTATGCGCGTTGTATCGGTCAGTATCGATCCTAATTAAAATTGACTTCGCTAAATATTCTCTTCCAAAACTAATGCGATCGAATTTCATACTTTAGACAGATTGAGTAAAATAAATTTTTAACAGATATATAAAATATGTTTTTTATGCAGCTTTATGTCATTGAGTAAAAATCTAAATTATATTAATAAAACTTCGTGGAATAATTTGATGACTATCGTATTCCAGGGTTTGTTTGCCGTAGCTGCCTTGTCTTTTTTAGGTCTAGTCACCTTTGCTACCATACTAGCTGCACTCAAAGACGATACAAAAGGTTGCACCTTCAGTCCCGATAATTCGGGATGCGTATTGAATAGACCTTTTGACCGAGAGAAAATGCACCAAACTGAGGAGAATATCTTTTAACTTAGACTGTATTTGAATTTTGTAGGTCATAAATTCATGACTAATTTTTTTTCCGCCAACGAGGATTGAAAAACTCACTTAATCCTTCACCTAACAAAGAGAGTCCTGTCACCATCAAAGTTAATGCCATTCCAGGAAACAAAGTCGTCCACCAAATACCAATCGAAAGATCTGGCATTGCTTCTTTAAGGTCGTGTCCCCATTCTGGCACTTCTTCTGGGAGTCCCAACCCTAAAAATCCCAATCCTCCTAAAATTAAAATTGCATCGGCGGCATTGAGGGTAAATAAAACGGGTACGCTTTGAATGACGTTAAGAAATAAATATCGCGAAAGAATTCTAGTTGGCGTTGCACCCATCGCTTGCGCTGCTTCGACAAATAATTCAGTTTTAACGCTAGTCGTATGATTGCGAACGACGCGATAATACTGGGGGATATAAGAAATGCTAACCGCGATCGCGACATTTAAAATCCCCTGTCCCAAGACAAATGCTAGCGTCACCGACAGCAACAATCCAGGTAGCGTATAAATAGTATCCATCACAAACAACAAAAATTTATCGACGCGACCGCCGAGATAACCGCTAACTAAACCCAAAGGAACGCCGATAATTAGCGATAGCGTAGTAGCGAGAAGAACGACTTGCAATGCTGCTTGAGAACCGTAAAGCGTTCGTGCAAACACATCATAACCGCGAACATTTGTTCCAAACCAATGACGGATGTCTGGAGGATTGAGGGGAGTATTACTTAACAAATCCGTTGGGTCTGGAATTAAACCAAAACTGGTTAAAAGCGGACAGAGAATGGCAAATAAAACAATAAAGACGGTAATAGCAAGTCCTATCAGTAGCAACTGTACCGAAAGACTCGGACGCGCTAGCAGTCGCAACCAGGAAGGTGAAGAGAGTTTGGTAGAAGTCATTTTAATAATTAGTTACCAGTAATTGCATAGACGGATTCGATCGCGATCGTTTCCAACTTAAAGCAGCATAATAATAACTTTATCTCCTGTGGTTGGTTTCAAAAACTGCAACAATGCCAAATGCAAGTTTGAGATACGGTTATGCTTGCTTTAAATCAATTATCAGTAATCAGTTAAATTCAAGCATCTGAAGAAAGATTATGAAAAGTAGGACTCAATTAAAGCATCGATCGATTGTAGTTTTGAGTCTGCTACTAGGAGGAATAGCCCTTACTAGCTGTCAAAGTCAAGTATCCACTACTCAAGAAACCGTTCCATCTGCTACTGCACCTATTGCAAGCATTTCAGAAAAGGTGCAGACTACCTTGGATAACACTCAAGCAACCCAAGAAACGCGGGTGCGTACCCAATTGATTAAAAAAGCATCCATAACCTTGTTAGTCGATTCTGTAGACAAGAGTGTTGATGCTGTCTCGCAAATTATTAACAAACAACAGGGTGACTTAATTGGATTGAACGAACAACAACCAACTGAGGAAAATCCCCGTCCTACAGCATCAATCGATATGCGAGTTCCTCAGAATTTCTTAGAATCGACTTTGGATGCTATCGCGAAATTAGGAACCGTACAAAATCGTCAGATTACCGTAGAAGATGTAGGCAGTCAAATCGTGGATTTTCAAGCAAGATTGAGTAACTTGCAAAAAACAGAAAGCAATCTCCAGAAATTCATGGATCGCAGCGGATCTGTAAAAGATATCCTCAGTGTTGCCCAAGAACTTAGTAACGTTCGACAACAAATCGAGCAAATTGACGCACAAATCAAAAATTTACAGGATCGAGTCGCTTATTCAACCATTTCCTTAAAGCTTGAAGCGACAGTTTCTAGTAGTAGTCCGCAGCGTACTTTCGGTTCGCAAATCCAAGAAACCTGGAATCGTTCTAGCGAATCTTTAAGTGCATTTTCAATTGGATTATTAAAAATAGGAATTTGGTTGCTTGTTTATAGTCCCTATTGGTTGATTTTAGCTGGTGCTATTTATGGCTTCAAGCGTTGGCAACAAAACAACTCGCGATCGCGCATGAGCTAGCATTTTATATAAAGAATTGATGAAGTTAGGAAAATTCCTAAAAAGCCTATTTAATAGTATTTTCCTAATTTAGCAAGCAAATTTAATTGTAAATTGTTAGTGAAGTATTTGAGAAAAAGGCTTTCAATCTTGACTGTCTAATTTTCACCCAGCTACAACAGTAATGCTGTGACTTTTTGTTAGCTGTCAATGGAAGCCGTTCGTCAATCCGATCTGTACTTTCGGATGTCCTATTGGTCTTGGGTTAGGAGTACGTTACCCCTACACATAGGGATATGGTTATTATGGATTCCCCTGTGTATTTTTTTATCTCCTCGATTTCAATATCCTCAAATTACTGTTTATTTTGGTGTAGGAATTGGTTTTTCAATCTTCCTTCTGGTGTTTTGTGGGTTAATGATTGTACTTTATCCAATCGTAGTTAAGACAAATGGAATTTGTGACTACTGTGGGATGAGGTGGATGGCATGGGATGATATGAAAAGTGTAGAGCCTGTTATTAATGGTGGGCTTAACTATTTACAAGTTTATTCTCGGCAATCTTCATCGTCGATGCTTATTCCTCTATTCTTGAAGAACCAAGAAAAATTTATTATAGCTGTTTGCGATCGCGCTCCCAAATCAAATCCCCTTCGACTTGCCCTAGAAAGTAAGAATTTTTTACTTCTAAAAAAAGTTCAACTCGAAAAGTTAGAAGCTCATCTTATTGCAAAAACATTCCAACCATACATCAAAGCCATACAAGATTATTTTATAAATTTTGCACTATCGCTCAAAATCAGCAATTCTTCTTTATCAAAAGCTTTTTTATCTCGCAAACAACCGTGGATGAAGCCAACGATTTTTCCATACGTTCCCCAACCAGAAACTTATGGATATGAAGTTGGTGAAACTTTACAAGAATGTTCGCTATTAGAATTGAGCGAACAATTAGAACACGATACTGAAAAGCAGATTAAATTAGTTTGGACACCAGAATCATCACATTTAACGCCGCCAGAAGAAGTCCCATTTCTCTTTGATGTTATTCGCACCCGCACGTTAAATCGTCTTCGACAAACTCGCATCTACACTATTTTAAGCTTAATATCTTGCAGTTTTCCAGTTTTATCATTCTTAATCGATCGCAACTCCGAAGAAACCAATACTCAAATGTTAGGGTTGTTCCTCGTCATATTTGGATTTATACCTTTGACCAAGTATGCCTGGGATTACTACAGGTACAAAACATTTACGCCAGCAAAAATGGCGCGTCAGATTCGTGAAGTACGATACTGTGAATGGATATACCGAGCTAAAGCACCTTGGACTCGGACATTAGTTTGCTGTATCGCGCTAGTTTACGCAGTACAAATAATCGTTGGCATTGCGTTCTTATATAATAATCGCCATTATTCGGTTATTGAAGCAGCAGGAATACTCAGACAAGCGATATGGCAAGGGGAAGTTTACTCGACCATTGAAGCGGCGGGCATTGTCAAACAAGCAGTATGGCAAGGGGAAGTTTGGCGGTTAGTAACGGGGACGCTACTACACGGAAATCTCATTCATTTTCTTTTTAACGCGATCGCCCTGCTGGGATTAGGTAAATTAGTAGAAGCGATCGCTCATCGCGTCTATCTACCAATTATCTTTCTAACCTCAGCTTTAAGTGGCAGTTTGTTCAGTCTGATTTTCTTACCCGATGCGACATCAGTTGGGGCATCTGGCGGTATCTTGGGACTGCTTGGGTTTCTTGTGGTTTTAGTATGGAAACAGAAGCGATACTTACCTGTTGCGTTTGGTAGGATGTTATTGGTAAATGTTATTTATCTTATCGCGATCGGTTTTTTAGCCCGCGAGGTTATCGATAATGCAGCACATTTGGGTGGTTTTCTAGCAGGTTTTTTGTTAGGAATCATCTTAATTCCTACTAGCCAAAGTTCCATCTCGCCGCGTGTATCTTTTCTTCTAGTTAAAAGCAGTCTGCTTGCTGGAATTCTAATTCTGGGATTTACGATGGTTAGTGCGCTAAAAATGCTTAACGTTTAACTACAATAGTAAAACGAAGTCCTAGGAGCGATCGAAGCGTGGAGTCCCAATATAACGCAGCAAACATAGAGCAAAAATGGCAACAGAAATGGGAAGCGTCGGGGTTATATCAACCCTCCGACAGCAACAACCAACCCAAATTCTATGCCTTATCCATGTTCCCCTATCCATCGGGAAGTCTGCACATGGGTCACGCCCGTAATTACGTAATTACAGATGTCATTGCCCGATGCAAGCGGATGCAAGGCTATCGCGTCCTTCATCCGATGGGTTGGGATGCTTTTGGATTGCCTGCGGAGAATGCTGCGATTAAAAATGGCGTTCCTCCTGCAAAATGGACTTATCAAAACATTGCCCAGATGAAAAAGCAACTCCAGCAATTGGGGTTGTCTCTCGATTGGAGTCGAGAACTTGCCACTTGTTCTGCTGATTATTACAAGTGGACGCAGTGGATTTTCTTGCAATTTTTCCAAGCTGGGTTAGCTTACCAAAAAGAAGCTGCCGTAAACTGGGACCCTATCGACCAAACGGTATTGGCAAACGAACAAGTCGATAGCGAAGGGCGTTCCTGGCGTTCTGGCGCAATAGTAGAACGCAAAGTTTTACGTCAGTGGTTCTTGAAAATTACCGATTATGCCGAACAGTTACTCAACGACCTCGATAAATTAACGGGGTGGCCCGAACGAGTTAAAACCATGCAGGCGAACTGGATTGGGAAATCCGTCGGCGCATATTTAGAATTCCCCATCGCAGGCATGGACGAAAAGATTGGGGTCTTTACCACGCGCCCCGATACGGTATATGGCGTGACTTATGTCGTCCTCGCGCCCGAACATCCCTTAACGCAAAAAGTCACGACTTCCGAAAACAAAGAAGCCGTTGAAGCATTTATTCAAGAAGTCAAGGGCGAAAGCGAAATCGAACGAACGGCAGAAGATAAACCCAAACGAGGCATTCTTACGGGAGGAAAAGCGATTAATCCCTTCAATGGCGAAGAAATTCCCATTTTGATTGCCGATTACGTGTTGTATGAATATGGCACGGGTGCGGTGATGGGAGTTCCCGCCCACGATACGCGAGATTTTAAATTTGCCAAAGAAAAAAATCTTGCCATTAAAACGGTTATCATCCCAGAAGGCGGCGATGCCTCAGCAGAATTAAGCGCCGCTTACACCGACCCTGGAAGAATGGTGAATTCGGCTCAATTCGACGGAATGCCTTCAACTGATGGAAAAACTGCGATTATCGAATATGCCGAAAAACAGAGTTATGGAAAGGCAAGAATACAATATCGCTTGCGCGATTGGTTGATTTCTCGCCAACGCTATTGGGGTGCGCCGATTCCTGTCATTCACTGTCCGAGTTGCGGTATCGTTCCCGTCCCAGAGGAAGATTTACCCGTTAAGTTACCCGACGATGTAGAGTTTACCGGACGCGGCTCTTCTCCTTTGGCAAAATTGGATTGGGTTAATGTCAAGTGTCCTAGTTGCGGCGAACCCGCCAAGCGAGAAACCGATACGATGGATACGTTTATCGATTCGTCGTGGTATTTCCTTCGTTTTAGCGATGCGAACAACGATCGCGAAATCTTTGCATCTGATAAAGTTAATACTTGGATGCCAGTGGATCAATATGTAGGCGGCATCGAACACGCAATCTTACACTTGCTCTATTCTCGCTTCTTTACCAAGGTGTTGCGAGACAGAGGGATATTGAACTTTGACGAACCGTTTCAGAGACTTTTGGGTCAAGGAATGGTACAGGGATTGACCTACATGAATCCCAACAAAGGCGATAAAGATAAATGGATTCCTACCAACCTCGTCAATCCAAACGACCCGCGCGACCCGCAAACGGGAGAAACTCTAAAACTCGTCTATGCCACCATGTCTAAATCAAAAGGAAATGGCGTAGCACCTGAAGAGGTAATTGTCAAGTATGGAGTAGATACTGCCCGGATGTTTGTTTTGTTCAAAGCGCCTCCAGAAAAAGACTTGGAGTGGGACGAGGCAGATGTAGAAGGACAATTTCGTTTCTTAAATCGTATCTGGCGCTTGGTTGCAGAGTTTGTTGAAAAATCATCCCAGCAAGGAAAAAAACAATCTAAAATCCAAAATCCAAAATCCAAAATCGAAAAAGACTTGCGCAGGGCAATTCATATTGCGATTAAAGAAGTATCAGAAGATTTAGAAGGAGAGTATCAATTTAATACGGCAATTTCTGAATTGATGAAATTGAGCAATGCGCTAACCGAGGCAAAATGTATTGATTCGCCCGTTTATGCCGAAGGAATCGAGACATTAATCGTCTTGCTTGCGCCGTTTGCTCCCCATATTTCCGAACAGTTGTGGCACGAATTGGGTCGCGATTTCTCCGTTCACCAATATCCGTGGCCCAAAGTCGATCCTTCTGCGTTGGAAGTCGATGAGATTACTTTGGTGATTCAATTTATGGGCAAAACTCGCGGTACGATTCAAGTTCCGTCAAACCTCGATAAGGATGCTTTAGAAAAGTATGCTCGCGAATCAGAAATCGCTCAACGACACTTGCAAGGTAAAGAGATAAAGAAAGTGATTGTCGTACCTGGTAATTTAGTCAATTTCGTTGTCGTCTAAAAGATACCTCATTATTTTATGTATCAGTATTAAAATACTAATTAACAAGAGAT
>JALOOL010000319.1 GCA_025454425.1 Hydrococcus sp. Prado102
GCCACTGTTCATGAACCTGCTCAGAGAGATTTTTTCGACTCAACTTTAGTGCTGAAAGCTTGGGGGATTGGCGGTCGGTTACAAAAATTAATGGAGGGAAATGCACGTTTTGTCGAACAAAAACATCAACGTCCCAACCAAGATATAGCGCGTCTCACAGAAGTAGCAGAAAGTCAAGCTCCTTATGCCGCTATTCTTGGCTGTGCAGATTCTAGAGTTCCATCCGAGATAGTTTTTGACCAAGGTCTAGGAGATTTATTTGTCTGTCGCGTCGCTGGAAATGTTGCCTCTTCTGAAGAAATTGGCAGCCTTGAATTCGGCACGATGATATTAGGAGCAAAACTGATTATGGTACTCGGTCATGCCCGTTGTGGAGCCGTCCAAGCTACCATTCAAGGAGGAAGATTTCCCGGACAAATTCCCAGTGTTATCGACGATATTAAAGTTGGAGTAGAACGGGCGCAAAGAGAACCAGGAACTAATAAACTCGAACTGGCGATTAAAGCCAATGTTATGTATCAAGTCGAACAACTCAATCAATCTGCAATTATTGGGGATTTAGTTGACAAAGGGCAGTTAAAACTTGTTGGAGCTTATTACGATCTAAATACTGGAGAAGTAACACTTTTAACTTAGATTTTGCTCTACTATCAGTTGTCGAAATTAAAACAAATCGACAACTGACAATTAAAAAAAACTCACGATCGCTAACTAATAAGATTACTATGCTAAGTGCTTTACTTTGGATACCTATTTTAGGGGCAGCAATCGTCGGATTTTTTCCCCAAAAACTAGAAACGACGAAATTGCGCCAGATAACGATCGCGTTTGCGATCGTGACGTTTGCTTGGACGCTCGTCCTACTATCTCAGTTCAATCTCAACAGCCCAGCAATACAATTTAAAGAGTATTTTGCCTGGGCAGAACCGATTGGCTTGAGCTATAGTTTAGGAGTCGATGGACTATCTTTACCTTTAGTGGTTTTAAATAGTTTTTTGACACTCATTGCTCTTTACGCAACTGCCCAAAACTCCGAACGACCTCGCCTCAAATACTCTTTAATTCTTCTCATCAATGCAGGGATTGCTGGGGCATTGATGGCGCAGAATCTGCTTTTGTTCGTTCTTTTCTACGAACTAGAATTAATTCCTTTTTATCTGGCGATCGCGATTTGGGGAGGAGAAAAACGAGGCTATGCTTCTATTAAATTCCTTCTCTACACAGCCGTTTCTGGATTATTAATTCTAGCTGCTTTTTTAGGAATAGGTTTTTTAAGCAATACAGCACCTAATTTCGATTACCAGTCGCTATCAACCACTGAGTTATCTTTCAAGACGCAACTGTTTTTGCTGGCTTTACTTTTAGTTGGATTTGGCATCAAAATCCCTCTGGTTCCTTTACATACTTGGTTGCCAGATGCTTATACAGAAGCATCTCCTGCTACTGCGATCCTTCTTGGAGGAATCCTGGCAAAATTAGGAACTTATGGTTTGATTCGCTATGGCTTGCAGCTATTTCCCGAAACCTGGTCGATAGTTGCTCCTGGATTGGCAGTTATCGGTACGATTAGCGTAGTCTACGGGGCATTAGCCGCGATCTCGCAAAAAGATATCAAACGGATGGTGGCCTACTCATCCATCGGTCACATGGGCTATATGCTAGTAGCAGCAGCGGCGGGAACCGAGTTAAGCGTTTTGGGTGCTGTCGCCCAAATGATTGCTCACGGTCTGATTTTAGCCCTACTCTTCTACCTAGTCGGCATAATCGAACGCAAAGTCGGCACTCGCGATATCGATGTCCTCAACGGTTTAATGAACCCCGTCCGAGGTTTGCCCCTCGTTAGCGCTTTGCTGATCCTCGGCGGAATGGCTAGTGCGGGAATTCCGGGTTTAGTCGGTTTTGTATCTGAATTTATTGTTTTTCAGGGCAGTTTCTCAGCGTTTCCCATTCCAACGCTAATCTGTATCATCGCTTCTGGTTTAACAGCCGTTTACTTCGTTATTCTGCTCAATCGTACCTGTTTTGGGAAGCTGGATAATTTTAAGGCATATTACCCCGCAGTTGTCAAAGCAGAAAGTATCCCCGCTATTGTCTTAACTGCTGTAATTCTATTTTTGGGAGTTCAACCTAATTGGCTAGTACGTTGGATCGAACCAACCACAAGTTCGATGGTAGCGAATTTTCCCGCAATTAGTCAGCAAGTCGCTATTAACGATCGACAACCATCAATCGATCGGTAATCGATTTGTTTTAACCTACGTTTGAAGAAATTGCCATGACGTTAATTTTGCCCCAGTTGACGCATGATGTTTTGAGTATATTTCACGCGATCGCGCTTAGCCGTAACTTAAAACCTCTGATTCGATTACCCGCGATAATAATCAAACGATTCAAATTCGTTCTGCCCAAGGGCTGCCACCTTGGGAAGGACGCGATCGAAAAGATTAAAAATTATTCATAAAAAAAGGACAGATATATGGTGACAGCACCTGTTAAACCTACCACTAAATTACCTCCTTCTACCCATGAATTTGCCGACATAATTCATCGCATGGAAGCAGGCGGTTCGATGCTACCCGATACGCCAGAAAACTTGATGCAAATCATCGGGATATATAAAGCGTATGCAGTCCCGATGGATTTTTACTGGCGCGATCTTCTTTATATTGCCGAACGGGTTTTTCTCGACCCGCTTCCCTTTTTTAAATACTTCTTACCACAAGAATATTTAGACCTGCACAATCACTACGCAGGAGACGATGCAGATTTAAGAATTTGGCGAGGCATAGCAACTGCCCATCCAGAACTGTTAGAGTTCATGGAAAAGGGGAAAACCAAGAAAATGTCTCGACTGGCTCACCATCTTTGGCACGATCGCATTAACATGGAATTTGCCGAAGAGTGTATGCGGGCGATGTTTTGGCACGGTCGCGATATGGGATGGGGATTGTTTGAAGCGTATCTCGATAGCGACGAATACAAAGCCAATGCCGATCGCGCTATTAAAGCTTATTTTAAGAAAAATCCCGTCATGCTGGGGCTATATAAACTCTTCCCCGATATGTTCCTCGAACAAACCCGAATGATGTCCTACTACGCCAATTTAGGCTTATTCTGGGAAGTTATGGCTCCCGTATTCTTCGAGATGTCCGATATCTACGACGAAGGCGGATTTAAAGGCGTTCCCGATGCAATGAATTTCTTGGTCAATGGAATATTTGCGATCGCGGGTCGTCCGATTTACCATCACGTTTACGTCGATGGCGAATGCTACGAAATTATCCCTAAATCCAAAGGATTTACTTGGTTGTACGAAGCAGCGCTACCTTACGTAGAAGCCGTCTTCTATCGGACTTCTCCCTTCCGAGGTACGAAGTCTTACAACGCGCAAGCAAAACAAGTTCCCGACCTACAAAAAGACTTCCATTACGGCATCCTGTACGCTGATGTCTTCCCCGTTGGAACCGCCGGAATTCCACCGACATTGTTGATGGATGATATGTATCATTTCCTTCCTCAGTATTTGCAAGATTACTATGCCAAACATTGCCGAGGCGAAGATGATATTCTCATTCAAATCGGTATTACCTTCCAGCGATCGATGTATAACGTAACTTCCGCAGTCATTCAAGCCTTGCGGACTGCCTTGTTATATCCATTAGACGATCCCAATCCAAAGCATTTAATGGCGAATCGGAGATTTTTTGAAGCGCAATTAGATCGATTCATCCGTCCCGAATCTCGGATCCGAGAAATTCAAACTTCGACTTATCGGTAAATAGGCATTGGACATTGGGGATTGGGATTGGGAAAACTTTTATCAATATAAACCCTTTTCCCTTTCCCCTTTCCCCTTTCCCCTTTCCCCTTTACTTTTTGAACTTTGAACTTTGAACTTTGAACTATTTTCCCCTATTTAATAGCTAATTTGCAGAGTAACGGAAGCATTAACCATTTGCTCTCCACCAACAACAGGCGTTGTTGCAGCATCCATACTTGCCCTCTCTTTAACCATAAGCGGCATGGGCGGCGGGGTGCTAGATCCGTTAAGCTGAATGCTAACTACCTCTTTGCGGGTGAGATTGAGAACGCTTAAGACTGCATCTGCTTGTTCTTGAGCATCTTCGGTAGCAAGTCGCAGCGCTTGTTTTTGTGCGGTAGAAATTGCGCCATCGCTAGCAGTAAAACTTACACTATCGATGCGCGTTGCTCCGACTTTGACTGCTTCGTCAAGCAAGCTGCCAACTTGTTCGGTCGCGAGGCGAAAAGAGACGATATTTGAGGCGATATAACCGACGAGACGCTGTTGGTTATCGCTGTAATCGTAAGCGGGTTGTAATTGAATGCCAGTCGTTTGCAATTTCTCGACTTGACGCGATCGCAATAACTCTACCACCGAGGAGGAACGTTTGGCGACTTCTTGTTGTACTTCGTTTGCCGTTTGTCCTTTGACTTCTACGCCGAGTTGAACTTGAGTTAGCGTAGTTGCGATCGCAGTTTCGCCTTGTCCGGTAACGGTTAAAGTACGCAACATTTTTTCATCCGCGATCGCGGGGCTAGTAAGTGCAATACTAAAAATACCCACTGCAACGAGTATCGCTTGACGTTTTCCAAAAAACCTAGCAGGCAAAGATTCTTGTTTCATTAGTTTGATTTCTCCCCATCCCAAAATGATGTATATTAAGCTATCTGCCAAAATAGAAGCAAGGCGATTGCTTTCATTTCTACTGTGCCATTGCCATGCCAAAAAAGTTTCCATTGTTACCGTTTTAGCAACAAAAACCCGATCGCGATCGCACAAATGAAATACGCTCTCGTTCATGAGTGGTTGACTCCAAAAGCCACAGGCGGTTCCGAGTTAGTCGTGCGCGAAATCTTGCGCTACATCGATGCCGATCTTTATGCGTTAATCGATTTTGAATCGATTAATCCCCAAAGCTATCTCTACAACCGAAAAATTGGCACGACTTTCCTACAAAATTTTCTCCTTACTAGCAGAGGTCCCCAGAAATACTTACCCCTGCTTCCACTTGCGATCGAACAGTTAGATTTACGCTCCTACGATGTCATTCTCTCTTCTTCCCACGCCGTTGCTAAAGGCGTACTCACCAGTCCCCAACAATTGCATATTTGCTATTGTCACACGCCCATGCGTTATGCTTGGGACTTGACTTTTGACTATCTTAATGCTAGCCAATTAGGGAGGGGATTACCTGGTATTTTTACCCGCTATCTCTTGCATCGATTGCGTCAGTGGGATGTAATTTCAGCCAATCGAGTTGACTACTTCATTGCTAACTCTCATCATACTGCCCGACGGATTTGGCGTTGCTATCGTCGAGAAGCCAAAGTTGTCTATCCACCCGTTAATATAGAACGCTTTTTATTACAAACCAAAAAAGAAGATTTTTATCTGACCGTTTCTCGGTTGGTTAGCTATAAAAAAGTTTCCCTTATTGTTGAGGCATTTAATCGATTAGGATATCCTCTTATTATTATTGGTGAAGGTGAGGAATTAAATTTAATTCGTCAAATTGCCAAATCTAATATTCAAATTTTAGGAGCGCAACCCAATGAAGTAGTCGAGCAATATATGGCTAATGCTAAAGCCTTTGTCTATGCGGCTTGTGAAGACTTTGGGATAGCCTTAGTAGAAGCACAAGCTTGCGGTACGCCAGTCATTGCTTATGGCGGTGGCGGTGCATTAGAAACGGTTCTGGATCTTCGTCAATATCCAGATACGGGAACGGGGTTATTATTCTCCCCCCAAACGCCAGAAGCGTTGGTTGAGACGGTTGAAACTTTTTCTAAATTTCAAGGTCAAGTCAATCCAGACAATTGTCGGCTTCAGGCGACTCAATTTAGCCCAGAAATTTTTAAAACCGCTTATTTAGCTGCGATAGAAGATTGTTGTCAGGACTTCTTCATAAAAAAATCTCAGAAAAATTGCGATTTTTTTAAGTAGATTAGCCATAATAATGCTCTTCTGGCTTTATGATCGGGACAGTGTGGTGTGATGTGAAGGAGTAAGATGACAGCTAATAGCCAATTTATCCCCATCAAAGCTTTACTAGCTCTGATGAGACGCGAGCCGCGAAGCGCTGACTTAGGAAATCGCTCTCCGGTTCTTGTAAAGAAGCGTCACGGGTCGTTGACGCACTCTTTAGAAGGAGACTTGACCAAACGGGGTTTCGATGTAGTTTTTTCCCTGTTAGTCCTCATTTTTTTATCGCCGCTTTATCTAATCTTGGCATTCTTAATTGCCATCAGTTCGCCAGGCCCGATCTTTTACGTCCAGCAGCGAGTAGGAAAAAATTACAAGCGGTTTGGATGTCTTAAATTTAGGACGATGGTTCGCAATGCCGACGAAATGTTAGAGTCGATGATGGCTCAATCGCCTCAGATGCGCGAAGAGTTTGAAAAAGACTTTAAACTACGCGAAGACCCTCGAATTACCTGGATTGGAAAATTTTTACGCTTGACGAGTCTTGACGAATTTCCTCAATTTTGGAACGTACTGATGGGAGATATGAGCGTAGTCGGGCCTCGTCCTTTGGTTCCAGAAGAATTGTGCAAATATGGAAATCGCATTGACAAAGTTCTCACCATCAGACCTGGAATTACAGGATTGTGGCAAGTCTCTGGACGCAATGACATTCCTTATCCCCAACGAGTCCAGATCGATGTTTACTACGTTAACTGTCGCAATTGGCTGATGGATCTTTGGATTGTCATCAAAACGATAGGCGTAGTCATCTTTCCTCATGACAATGGTGCGTATTAGCGAATGCGCGATCTGCGTAGCGCTGACTTAGGAAATCGCACCGTTAATTAATAGCCGTTAGTTTCCAAACTGCTTGAGACTAACGGCTTTTAACTTTACACAAACTTTAAAATTTCCAGCCAAATTATTAAAATTTCTTCTACCGATCGGGAAACTTTTAGGTTAATTTAAGAAAGAATTTATTTACTGGTTAAAATGAGCGTGCGCGATCGTCCCTTAGACTAAGCCACCTATTTTGATGTATATATAACTTCCAACCAAGTACAGGAAAATTAGAAAATGACCCAACCCAAACGAGCGCTGATTACCGGAATTACTGGTCAAGATGGTTCTTATTTAAGCGAATTATTGCTAGAAAAAGGCTATGAAGTTCACGGAATTATTCGTCGGACTTCGACATTTAA
>JALOOL010000320.1 GCA_025454425.1 Hydrococcus sp. Prado102
CAATCCGATAACATTGCCCGTCTCGTCTAAGTAAGGCGATTTGGTCGAAAGATAAATGCGCGTTCCAGAAGGCGTTTTGACCTGTTCTTCAAAAACCTGCACTCGTCCGGTTTCCATAACTAGGCGATCGTTTGCCATAATCTGCTCTGCTTCAGAGCGATTGGAAAAGAATTCAATATCGGTACGACCGAGAATTTCTTCTTCTGGCTTGTCATCAAGCGCGATTGTAGCTGGATTTGCCATTAACACGCGCCCCTGCCGATCTTTGGCATAGATCAAATTAGTAGTGGCTTGATTGATGGCGTTTAGGATAGCGTTGTTTTCTCGCAATTGTTCTTCTGCGCGCTTGCGTTCGGTAATATCGATCGCCGCCAAAATTGCGTATAGAGGACGCGGTGATTCGCTCTCGCGGTCGAAAAAGACCTGTTTGCGAACGCTCAGCCATCTCACTTCGCCGTTTTGCCATACCACGCGATGGTCGCGAGCAAACCAACCCGATCCCGCTGGGTCGATTACCCGCTCGATTATCTCAAGGAGTTCTTCGCGCTCTTCGGGGTGAAAAGTCTCGTGAATGCGCGATCGCGTCACGATCGGTTCATCGAGTGGCAAGCCGTATAAAGCGGCGGCTTCTGGTGAAAGTTCGACGGTATGGGAGGCGTAATCAAATTTAGCCAGGGCAAAACCTGCTACATAAACGCCCAATTGCAAAAGCTCCTCGGATTCGCGCAAGCGTTCTTCGGCAATTTTGCGCTCGGTTACGTCTAAGGTAATGCCCGTCATGCGTATGGGTTCACCGTTAGCATTATATAAAATATCTCCCAAAGCATTGAGCCAGCACAGACCTCGTTGGGAATGAATAATGCGATATTCGAGGTCAATTTTGTGGCGATTCTGCATCGCTTCTCTTACTTCGCGATCGACCCGCGAGCGATCTGAATCATCAATCGATGCGAGCCAATTTTCGTAGGAAGGTTGTAGGGAACGCTCTAATCCATAGAGTTCATAATACTCGTCCGACCAGATGAGTTGGTTTGTAGAGATATCCCAGTTCCATAAACCTGCATTCGCAGACTGTTGAGCAATTTTCAGTTGCTCAGAGCTAGCTCTGAGCGATTCTTCTGAAAGTTTGCGCTCGCTGATATCTTGAGCCGTTCCCATCATACGAATCGGTTCGCCGCATTCGTTATAAAAAGCTTGTCCTCTAGCAGCAATCCAATGCACGGTTCCATCCGGCCAAACCGTGCGATATTCGATGTTATACTCTACTCGGTCTTGAATCGCCTGCGTGACGGCAGCTTTTGTGCGATCGCGATCGTCGGGATGTAGGACATCGAGAAATCGTTCGTAGGTCATTTCGGTATTGGGAGCGAGTCCGAATAATGTCTTGCAACGAGCCGTCCAGACCAACTCTTCCTCGATCAAATCCCAAAACCACATCCCTAAGTCGGCGGCTTCTGTGGCAAGGCGCAAGCGTTCTTCGCTTTGTTCTAAGGCGCGTTCGGCTTGCTTGCGCTCGGTGATATCCATCGAGTAACCAACCATGCCAATGAGATTTCCATCGGAGTCTCGCAGTAGCGATAGCGAGAGTAGCGCCTCGATTGGCTCGCCAGAGGCTCGCTGCATGGTAACTTCAACTTGGTGTTCTCCTTGTTGCAAAAGCGGCTCGATGACTTGATGTTGCAAAACCTCTTGCATCTGCGGTTCTGGATAAAGCAACGAAATATGTTGTCCCATTGCCTCAGTTACCGAGTAACCAAATAATCGATGGGCACCTTGATTCCAACTAGTAATATAGCCATCGAGGTCGGTAGAAATTACTGAATCGTGAATTTGGTCGATAATCTGAGCTTGTTGTCGCAGAATTGTCTCTGTCTGTTTGCGATCGCTAATATCGGTAATCGTCCCAATGTATCCAATAATTCGTTCGTCATCGTCAGTTTCGGGAAGTGCCTCTCCGATAACCCAGCGAATAGTTCCATCGGCGTGTTGGAAGCGATATTCCGAGTGGAAAGGCAGATTTTTTTCTACCGCTTGCAGCCATTCTTGTAGAACTCGCTCGCGATCGTCGGGGTGAAGCGCGATCGCCCAATTGAGTCCGAGAGATTCTCCTGGCGCTAGTCCCATAATCTCGCAACAGCGATCGTTAGCATAGGTGTCCCTGCCATTGCGATCGCTCCTCCATATGCCAACAGGAGAAAGTTTAGCGAGCGACGCATAGCGTCGCTCGCTATTTTTTAGTGCAATTTCGGCATGGATGCGATCGCTAATATCTTCGACAAAGACTAAGATGCCGCCAACCTCATCCAAACTATCGTGCCAAGGTTGAACTTCCCAGCGTAAAAACTGTTGCGAGCCGTCTGCTAGTACAAGTAGATCGTCTTCGCATTTTGCGCTCTCTCCTGCCAAACCGCGTTGATGAACTTGTCGCCAACGGTCGGGAACTTGAGGAAAAATATCGTAATGCGATCGCCCTAGAATTGCTTCAATCGAACCGAGGTTATAATTATCTACCCATCGCTGACTCGCGGCGATGTAGAGCATATTGCGATCGAACATGGCGACGCTAACCGGGGCATATTTCACAAACAGACGCAATTTGTTCTCGCTTTCGTACAATGCAATTGCGGCTTTTTTGCTTTCGGTAATCTCCTGTACCATCACATTTACTCCTAACACGCGCTCCTCGCCGTCTTTAAGCGGGTAGTAGCTCACCAGCCAATCGCGCACGACTCCAGGCTGGGCGCGGTTAGTTCCGCTGACTTCCAAATTCAAAATCGGCTCGCCCGATTCAATTACCTGTCGATAGAGCGGTTCTAGATCGTCTGCCATTTCGGGAATAATCTCCCTCAGCGTGCGTCCAATATGTTCTGACGCGGGCAAACCGTTGATTTGAGCTAATTGCTCGTTGATACGAACGAATCGCAAATCGGTGTCGATAAAACACAGCCCAATGGGAGCCGTATTATAAATCGATTCTATTTCTGACAACTGCCGTCGAATCGTTTCTTGGCTCTGGTGCAATGCGTCTTCAGCGCGTTGGCGTTCTGCTTTTTCCTGTCGCAGTTGGGCGCGCAGTTGCGCGTTTTCAATGGCACAGTTAACAGAGGCTTGCAATTCGTCGGGCATAACCTGCCCTTTGATCAAATAATCGCAGACCCCCATTTTCATTGCCGCTACTGCAACTCGTTCGTTGCCTTGTCCAGTCAGCAGGATAACAGGAGGATAATTCTCATTTTCGGAGTGCTGGATTTGCTCTAAAAACTCTAAGCCATCGGAGTCTGGAAGTCGATAATCTAGCAACACGACATCGGGTTGGCATCGCTGGTACAGATCTAGTCCTTCAGCGGCTGTTACTGCTTCAAAAATTTTATAGCTGTTTTTGCGATCGCTCAACAAATAGCGCTTAATCGTCTCTCTGTCTTTAAGACAATCGTCAACGAGCAAGACAATGGATTGTGTAGGTTCTAAGGTTAACGATGGTTCGATAGCTCTAGTTTCTAATTGTTGGGAGTTAGACATGAGGTTGTCGAGCGAGAAAACAAGTTTAGAGACGCAGCAAGGCTACGTCTCTACAAAATCGAATTAATACAGTCACGCGATCGGTCGAGCAACACGAAACTCGTACCGAAGAAAGATGTCAAACTATTTTAATTAAAAATAATCTTAACTTACCTGTAGCTCGAAACTCTGTTCGATGGCGAACTGACAAAAGTAAATGCAGAATTTTAAAGACGATAAAGCATTAAAAAACTTCATTCTCGGTTCGCTACCGCAAACGGAGTACGAGTGGCTGCGACCCAGACTAAAAGAAGTCGAATTGCAGCAGAGTTATATTCTTTACCGAGCAAGAGAGCAGATTTCGGCTGTCTATTTTCCCACCACTTGCTTATTGTCTTGGACGAACTCGACCGAGATGGGTGAAATTGTTGAAGTGGGAATAACGGGTAGTGAAGGTCTAGCTGGAGTAATACTACTGCTGAACGAACACATTTCACCTTGGCAAGTTGAAGTTCAAATGTCAGGAAGAGCGCTTAAACTATCAAAGGAAGACTTTATCGCCGCTCTCGATCGCTCTTCTACTCTACGGCAAAAAGTATCCGCTTTCACCTATCTGAAGATGGTGCAAATAAATCAATCTGCATTGTGCAATCGTTTTCATAATGTAGAGGAACGTCTTTGCCGTTGGTTATTAGCCGTCCAAGATCGCAGCAAGACATCAGAGTTTTCATTAACGCGAGATCTCCTGGCAAATATGATAGGGGCAGGTCGCCCAAGCGTTAGCATAACTACAGGCATTTTGCAATCAGCAGGCTTAATTCGTGCCAATCGAGGCACTATTACAATCCTCAATCGAGAAGGAATGGAGGATGCGGCTTGTGAATGTTACCAGATTGTTAAGGAAGCGTTAGATCGATATCTTTCTAGCTAATTTAGTTTTTTAATATCTTACAAACGAAGTAGGGGCGAATGGTCATTCGCCCCTACACATTTATTTTATTCGCGTTTGCATTAAACAAGCTTGAGGTCGGGATATTCGGCTAAAATATCGTCGGCGCTCAACACGTCACCTTCTGCTTGAGGAGTCCAAAGAACTTCAACTGCAAGCAAGCGATCGCTACCAATTCCGCCAATTTGTTGTAATGCGCGGCGCAAATCCTCGGAATCGTTGATTTTTGGAAGTTCGAGTTTGCCTTCAACGCCAACTACAATAGTAGCGACGATATATTCTCCCGAACTCTGCGTTTGTTGGGCAAGTTCTCCTTTTCCTTCTAGTAAAGCAGTAGAGGAAGCTTGTCTGAGTTGGTTATTAACGTTCGAGAGCGTTTCTGAAGTAAACTTGCGTCGTTCTCCCAAAGATAGCTGATTAAACTTCGCTTCTGCTGACTCTAACGCCGCTTGGTGGGATTCTGTAACCCCATAGACCCAATATTCGGGGTGACGTAATAAAGCAAGGCTAGCTTCTTGGAGAAGCATCGCGCGACCTTGGGATGAATCCGTGTCTGCATGGAGTGCGATTTCATTCAACTCTTTTTGCAGACCGCGAGCATTGGCGAATAAGCCTACTTGTACTTTATCGACAGAAACGGTCGAACTGCCGTAGCCAAGAGAACTACCATCCTCATTCCCTCCAACTCGGCGAAGGGTTCCAACTAAGAAATTGGCGATCGCAATGAAAATTAGGATAGTAAATAGTCCTCCGAAACCGCCACCAAAGCCGAAGAAAGGCAGTAAAAACGGAAATCCAATTCCGCCGCCGCCATATCCGTAGCCAGGCGAACGATAACCATAACCGCCGCCAGGGGAAGTATAGGTTCGACTGGGAGCGCGGAACGATCCGCCTCCAATTCTACCGCCACTACGAGCCGCTAATGCACTATTAGCATTACCAAACACTAGGGTGGCAATTAATCCAAAAACCACTAGGGATTTTAAAAGAGATTTTATTGTGGGAAATCGTTTCTTAGACATGGGTAAAATTCAATTTATTTATGCTAAGTTCACACTTTAGCGGCTCTGAGAAACCCCAGTCTTGTTTCGCTAAAGATTTTTAAGAATTGTAGAGGTTCGATTTAGCAGTAGTCTGCATAACTCTTTATATTTTTTAATGTATCTCATTTAACTGAATCGAGTCAGTCTATCGCAGTGGGGAAATCTTTACTCCACAGGTACGGTTACTTGGTGATTGGTGACTGGGGATTGGTGATTGGGACATCAGGAAAAGGGAAACTTTTGGAAAATCAATCCAACAATCCAAAATTCAAAATGCAAAATCAATTTGACACAGTGCTAACCGCCGCCAACAATGGTTACAATTTCTAGGCGATCGCCTGCTTGCAATTTCGTTTCTTCCCAATTCTGTCGGGGCAAAATTTCACCATTATATTCAACCGCCACCAGACGCGGATTTAACCCTAGCTGTTCTAACATCTGGGGTAATTGCGTTTGAGGTTCGCATTGATGGGGTTTTCCGTTTACTTGTAAAGTAATAGTCATTGAAAGACGTTCTGAATTACTGATAAAAGCTCTTGTGTAACTAATGTAGGATTTTCTGCCTGCACGATCGCGCGAACGACGGCGACCCGTTCTGCTCCTGCGGTAAGAACTTCACTTATATTAGATCGATCGATACCGCCGATCGCAAACCAGGGAACTGATGAATGTTGGACTGCGTGGCGAATATACTCAAATCCCGCCGCAGCTTTTCCTGGTTTGGTTGGGGTTTCGTAGACGGGGCCCACACCAATATAATCTGCACCTTGGGCGATCGCGCTTTCCATTTCTTGCGGATTGGTCGTCGATTTTCCAATAATGCGTCCCGGGCCGAGAATTTGTCTTGCAATATCGACGGGAAGATCTTGCTGTCCTAGATGTACTCCATCGGCATCGACGGCTACTGCAATATCGACGCGATCGTTGATAATAAATAGAGCATCGCGATCGCGACACAATTGCCGCAATTTCTGAGCGTTTGCTAACCTAATTGAATCGTCAGTATTCTTATCTCGATACTGAACTAAGGTTAATCCGCCTTTTAAAGCAGCCTCTACAACCGAGAAAAGTTGTTCGCATGGAGAAGTCACCAAATAAAGTTTAGCGTCCTGTAATTTTTGGTAGCGGCGATTAACCAAAAGATTGCTTTCTAAAATATAAACCCGATAGCGCATTTGTTTGAAAGCTTCGCCCATCTCAGGTTTATATAACTTTCCATACTCTTCGAGTACCCTTAATGCTTCTTGGATACGACAGATATTTGCCTGAAGAACTTGTGTAATGCTGCTGCGCGTTTCTTCTTGAGGATGGGATAACTCGGTTCCGACATCTTCTTGAGTATCGCGCGCCAAACGTAATTCTAAACTGTGCCAAGTTGCGATTTCTTGTCGCATTTGCTTGCATTGCTCGGTCATTTGGCTATTATTTAAGCCAAAGCGACACCATTCTTCTATCACTCGCAATCCTTCTCTGGCGCGATCTAAATTTGCATCCAATATCCGTTCTATAGCGAATTGACCTTTGTCTGGTTCTATCATTATCTTCAAAATTCAAATTCGTTCAAGCGATCTTGAAGCAACTGGGGAAATTTTTCGTACCAAGTTTGATTGAGGGGAGAAGGATGAGGTAATGGTAGTAGCGTTACTGGGCGTTGGTATTGCATACCTCGATCGTCTGAAGCTGTTAATGTAATTTGC
>JALOOL010000045.1 GCA_025454425.1 Hydrococcus sp. Prado102
CTTCAGGTACATCGTTAGGGTTTTCCATAAGTTCTACACGACCATTGCGGTAAATTCCTTTGACACTTGTTAGCATTTTTACCTCCCTAAAACTTTAGGCTTAATAAAATATATTATTAATCTTTAACGCTATACAGTCAAAAATCTCGCTCGTAATTTTCAATAAATGTTTGAAGTTCCTTTGTAGAATACCAATCTCTATTATTGGTAAACAAATAATTTTCAAATCTAACTCTAACAGTATCAAAGCTTAAAGTTGGCTTGTAATTCTTAATTATTTCCTTGCTTTTCTTTTTGCGTTCTGCTTTTGGTAACGTACTTACCTCAATACTAAATTTCAGCCTTAAATATTCATATTCTGCAAATCGCAAATAACAGCCGAAAGTTCTTCAACGGGATTTGAAGTAACAATCGTTACTAAATAATCTCTGTCTTCGATGCGATCGCCATAGTTTAGAATGTCGGATGCTATTGCCATCTGTCTTTTTATTTATTTTGATTAACTCTTTTAAGTAGATTAAATTATCTAACAAAATTAAAAAGATACAATGATAAGCCTCTCCTTAGCTAGAAGTGAAATAAATTATTAACTAGTAAATTATTAAAGGTGCGATCGCATTAAGTTTCTAAGATTAAATGCGATCGCATCACAAGCTAACAGCGTTATTTTTGGTAGCTTTATCTTTCAAAAACGAAGAAGTTTGCAATTAATTTCTTCAATCTGGCTTTATTCAATTCATCAACTTGCTTTAGAGAATTAACCATGCAGAAACCCAACCCTAGTACGACAATTCAGAAAGCAGACAACCAGCCAACTTATTTTCTTCGGTATCTTTCTCTTACTCCCGTTTTAGCTGTTGTATTAAGCTCGCTTGCTATAGCTTTGTGGATGATAATTAACTTTTATTATCCCGATCTTCTCTTTCATCCATTACCCTAAACAACGATAAAAGAAAATCTGCTCTAAAAAGCATAAATTTTATCAAAACCTGTTGGTACAAGTTTAAGAAATGTTGTCAAATGCGAGCGCATTTTTTTAGCTTAACTGACAGGTTTGTTTTATATAATGCGATCGCGCTTGCCAGATTTCCCCATCTGAGCTAGTATATTTGAACTAAAATGAGATAAAGTGGCGAATGCGCTTTGCGCACGCAGCACGAACGCCACAGCTTCGCTATGAATATTTTGATTTTGTCTGAGTTAAGATGGTAAATTTTCTTATCTAGGAAAAATTGAGAAAACCATTGCTACTTATGACTAAAACACTAACTCTTGCTATCTTAAGCCTATTATTTTTAATCGACTTTCCTGTTAAAGTTTTGGCAGAAACGGTGTTAGAAAGGATCGAACGAACGGGGGTAATCAATGCAGGTGCGAGAAAAAATGCTATTCCGTTTGGTTATGAGGATAGTCATGGTCAATGGACGGGTTATTCAGTCGAATTCTTAAAAATTCTTCATCGCCGTCTCGAACAACAATTGAATAAACCAATTAAATTAAATCTACAAGAAGTGACCATCAATAATCGCTTTGATGTAGTGCAAGGAACAGTTGATATCGTTTGCGATGCGACGAGTATTACTCAGCAGCGATTAGATTTAGTCGATTTTTCAGTCCCGTTTTTTATGGCAGGTACGCAATTTTTAATTAAAAAACAAGATATTAATAATATCGATATTGGCGGTACTTTAGCCAAAGTTCCTGTTGCTTATATTCCCAACACAACGACCGACCAATTGATTCGTCAAGTCTATCCATTAGCAAATTGGCAACCCGTTAATAATCGTCAAGAAGGTATAGAAAAATTAAAAAAAGGTGAAGTAAGAGCAGTGGCTAGCGATGGTGTTTTATTACTAGGAGAGTTAGTAAAACAAGGAGGCGAACCGAAAGATTTTATACTCGTTCCAGAAATACCGATGACATCAGAACTTTATGCTTGTATTCTTCCAAAAAATGACGCTCGATGGAAAGAATTTGTCGATACGAGTATTGCAGGAAGTGAAAATCATCAACTGCAAGAAAAATGGTTTGAGTTAGAAACAGAAAGCTTTCCTTATATAATAAAATCCTTCCCTTAACATCGGCAATCTAGGTTAATAATTATGTCTTTTGTTGGATTACATACTCACAGCGATTATAGCCTTCTCGATGGAGCCTCTCAAATTCCCGATCTCGTCGATCGCGCGGTAGAATTAGGAATGCCTGCGATCGCCGTTACCGATCATGGCGTTATGTATGGCGCGATCGAATTAATAAAAGTTTGCCGTAATAAAGGAATTAAGCCAATTATTGGCAATGAAATGTATGTCATTAACGGCGATATTGAAGATACAAGCAAACGCTATAAAAAATACCATCAAGTTGTCTTGGCAAAAAATAACCAAGGTTACAAAAACTTAGTTAAATTAACAACAATATCTCACCTCAAAGGAATGCAAGGCAAAGGCATTTTTGCTCGTCCTTGTGTCAATAAAGAGCTATTAGAAAAATACCACGAGGGATTAATCATTACTAGTGCTTGTTTGGGCGGTGAAATTCCACAATGTATTCTGCAAGGCGATTTACAACGGGCCAAAGAGGTTGCAAAATGGTACAAAAAAGTTTTTGGAGATGATTATTATTTAGAAATTCAAGATCACGGCTATCAAGAAGATCGAATTGTCAACGTTCAAATTGTTAAAATTGCTCGCGAATTTGGCATCAAAATTATCGCTACTAACGACTCGCATTTTACCTCTTGCTACGATGTTGAAGCGCACGATGCCTTACTTTGTATTCAAACTGCTAAATTAATTATTGACGAAAAACGCTTGCGTTATAGCGGCACAGAATATCTTAAATCTCCCGAAGAAATGCGGCAATTGTTCTGCGATCATCTAAATGATGAAATTATAGAAGATGCCATTGCAAATACAATAGAAATTTCCGAGAAAATTGAAGTTTATAAAGTGTTAGGCGAACCGCGCATCCCAGATTATCCAGTTCCTGCGGGTCATACGCCTGATAGTTATGTAGAAGAAGTTGCCTGGCAAGGATTAATCGAACGCCTCAAATGTCGATCGCGTGCCGAACTCGATCCCACCTACAAAGAACGGTTGGAATACGAATTAAAAATGCTGCAAAAAATGGGTTTTTCAACCTATTTTTTAGTCGTTTGGGATTATATTAAATTTGCCAGAGATAATGGAATTCCAGTCGGCCCAGGAAGAGGTTCGGCGGCGGGTTCTTTAGTTGCTTACGCGCTAAAAATAACTAATATCGATCCCGTTCATCACGGATTGTTATTTGAAAGATTCCTCAATCCAGAACGGAAATCTATGCCAGATATCGATACGGATTTTTGTATCGACAGACGCAATGAAATGATTGACTATGTAACAGAAAAATATGGCGATGGTAATGTCGCTCAAATTATTACTTTTAACCGTTTAACATCAAAAGCAGTATTAAAAGATGTTGCCAGAACGTTAGGCGTTAGTTATGCAGATTCAGATCGTATGGCAAAACTCATTCCCGTCGCCAGAGGCAAACCCGCTAAACTCAAGGTAATGATTTCTGATAAAACGCCAGAACAAGCGTTTAAACAAGCATATGACAACGAAACAGTTAAAATCTACAACGATCGCAAAGAAGAAATCGGAGAAATTCCCGTTCGGCGTTGGGTAGATATGGCAATTCGCATCGAAGGAACTAATAAAACCTATGGCGTTCATGCTGCTGGCGTAGTTATTTCTTCGCAACCTTTAGATGAAATCGTTCCCTTACAAAAGAATAACGAAGGTGCAGTTATTACCCAGTATTTCATGGAAGATTTGGAATCGCTGGGACTTCTAAAAATGGATTTTCTTGGCTTAAAAAACCTGACTACTATTCAAAAAACAGCCGATTTAATCGAACAGAATCAAGGTCATAAAATAGATTTAGACCAGTTACCATTAGATGAAAGAAAAGCACTACAAATTTTAAGCAAAGGTGCGATCAAAAAATTACCGCCTGATGTAGAAAACACTCATAAGCTATTAGAAGCGGGTAATTTAGAAGGAATATTTCAATTAGAATCTGAGGGAATGCGTCAGATAGTAAAAGACTTAAAACCATCGGGAATTGAGGATGTTTCCTCAATTTTGGCACTCTATCGACCAGGCCCTTTAGATGCAGGTTTAATCGAACCATTTATCGATCGCAAACATGGTCGAGAACCGATTACTTATCAGCATCCACTATTAGAATCAATCCTACAAGAAACCTATGGAGTAATCGTTTACCAAGAACAAATCATGAAACTGGCGCAAGATTTAGCTGGATACACTCTAGGAGAAGCCGATTTATTGCGCCGCGCGATGGGTAAGAAAAAAGTTGAAGAAATGCAGAAGCAACGAGAAAAATTTATCGATGGTTCGGCAAAAAATGGCGTTACGCGCGACGTTGCAGAAGAACTATTCGAGCAAATGCTCGATTTTGCTGAATATTGTCTCAGTTATGACACGGAAATTTTAACCGTTGAATATGGCGCGATGCCGATTGGCAAGATCGTGCAAGAGAAAATAGATTGCACGGTTTATACAGTAGATAGTAATGGGTTTATATACACTCAACCGATCGCTCAGTGGCACGATCGCGGTCAACAAGAAGTGTTTGAATATACCCTAGAAGATGGCTCGATCGTTCGCGCGACCAAAGACCATAAAATGATGACAGCGGACGGTCAAATGCGGGCAATAGATGAGATTTTTGAAAAAGGACTCGATCTCAAGACGATAGCGGACAAAATTTAAATTGCTCGATCGATCTCATCTAGCTTTAGTTCGTTGGCTTTTATTAATGGGAATATTGACAGAAATTTGCGATCGCTAACTGGATTATAAGTAAATGCCTAACTACAATTTCAAAAGGCGATCGCAATCCTGAGAAATGCTAGACGGCAAAGAAAGACCAAATTAAAAGTAACAGAGTTCCAAAAAATATAATATGATTCATCCAATCATCAAACGTCCAATTTTTAAACATGATGGCGATCGCTCCTGAAAAGATGTCGTTAAATTTGATATTATAGTGTAAAAAAGTTTATAAGCACGTTAAGTCCTATATCTTCTGTATCATCTTTGCTTGCTCGATTCGGCTAGCTTTTTTGGATCGACTTTTGGGATAGATTCGGGATTTCGTACTGCTGGAATATCGTCCAAAATAGCTGTAATACTAGAAAAACCACTACTTAAATCGGAGTCGATTAAAACAGTAATAATAGACGCGCCAACGATTTCCTCAAGCAAAGTTTTTAACTGAGGTTTAATAGCTTCGTGTAACTGCGATCGCACTTCTTTTGCTAATTCTTCTCGTCCTATTTCTAGAAGAGTTTGTTCGGTCACAGAAATAGCGTCCCATAAAACAACGCTCAGTTTTTCATCAAAAAGCTGACAAATCGCTTTAGAAGGGCGTTGTCCTATACGCTGTCGATACAAGCGTTGGACTTGTTGAAGAATAGTTCGTTCGAGTTGTCCGGGTGTAGGATCTGTTAGTGCCATATCACCATGAAAGCTTACATGAGGCTGTTCGTGCCTCTAGCTTGGGGATACTGACGAGCTTGTCATTATTTCTATCGAAGGCAAGATTGACAGGCATTAGAAAAAACAAAAAGTTAGAGCGAATTTTTTGTTAAAAGTATCAAAAGTTACGCTTATATTTTACATTATCCCGATATTTAAAACCTTTTGCTAGCCTACTGTCCTATCGATCGTTCATAGCCAGATAGTAGCCTAGCATTTGAGAGCGAGCCAAATTCATTCGGTACTAAAAAGTACTTGAGAGTGCCTCGTCGATGCCTTAGTGAGTTCTAGCTTCATTTGTGTGGAGCTAGTTCGTATTTGCTTGGGCGCATAAGACGTTACTCGCACTTAAACTTAATGAATTTAAAAGAACGTTCGTTGACAATCCTCATTGTTAATAACAATATTACAGAACGCCAGACGCTCAGACAGCATTTACTTCAAGCTACTAATTATCAATTTAACGTTGTAGAAGCCTCATCGGGAGAGGAAGGTCTGGTATGGTGCCGCCACCAACAACCAGATGCAATAGTTTTAGATGATTTATTGCCCGATCTTAACAGCGTAGAATTTTTAAGACGATTGATAGCACAGTCGAATGAATCTCCACCTCCGGTCATTTTGCTAGTATCAAATGATGAATCTATTGCAGTGCAAGGGATACGATCTGGGGCGCAAGGTTATCTCAACAAGAACGACTTAACTGCTGAAGAGTTGTGTCTGGTACTGATTCTTGCAATTTTAATGCGATTTTGAAGATTAATGACCTTCAAGATATAGCGTTTCTCACAGCTATGAAGTACATCTTAAAGAGTGCTATCTCCCTACTGCCTTAAAACTATAAGCTATGTATCTCTTCTAGAAAGAGAATTGCTATAATCGCTACACCTGTTCCCTTTTATTTAACTTTCAGCTTAATGCCTCGAATCGAATAATCTAACAACTCCATTGGATGCAACAGAGAAATTTCTTTTCCTTGTAATTTCATGTGTTTTTTAATTTGTAGAGAACACCCAGGATTAGGAGATGTAATTAATTGCGCGCCAGTGTTGAGTAAATTATTAACTTTTTGCCGACCTAAGTCATCAGCTACTTCGGGTTGCAACATATTATAAACTCCGGCGCTGCCACAACATAAAGCTGCATCTATTGGTTCTTTTAGTTTTACGCCTGGGATTTGTTTTAATAATTGACGCGGTTGCAAACTAATTTTTTGACCGTGCAATAAATGACACGCATCTTGATAAACAATTGTCAAGTCTTCTTCTGTTAATTTTGATAACTTTGCGGTTAAACCTGCTTCTGCTAAAAACTCTTGA
Organism: Hydrococcus sp. Prado102; assembly: GCA_025454425.1. Classification (GTDB taxonomy): domain Bacteria; phylum Cyanobacteriota; class Cyanobacteriia; order Cyanobacteriales; family Microcystaceae; genus Hydrococcus. Next base: position 6,863 of record JALOOL010000045.1, read on the forward strand.
ACGTCTCTTACTTTGGCGACAAATTGTTTAGCTTTGTCTCGATATTCTGGGTCGTTTTCTAAGATGTGATGGTACTCTTTTAACGTATGTCCGCAACCTGCCGCATTGATAATAATGTAATCGACATCAGTTCCTTCAAAACTGTCTATCATTTGTTTTGCTAACGCTTGCGCTTGTGCTTCTTGTCCTTGGTGTGCGGGTAATGCTGCACAACATCCTTGGGTTTTGGGAATGACGACTTCGCAACCATTTGCCGTTAAAACGCGCGCGGTTGCTTCGTTAACTGGGGAGAAAAAGAGGCGTTGGACGCATCCTAAAACCATGCCAACGCGATAGCGTTTTTCGCCTTGTGCGGGAATAACATCTGGGAGATTATCGCGCAAAGACTTGAGGTTTACTTCGGGTAAAATAGATTCCATCGCGGCTAAACGAGGAAAAAAGCGATCGAGCAAACCCGTTGCGCGAACTAATTTTTGGATGCCTAAGTTTTGATACAACCAAAATAAAGGAAGTAGAATTCGCAGGCGATTGGGATAGGGAAAGAGATTAAAGATTAAGGTTCTGATTAATTTATCTTTGAGATTTCGCGGTTGATTGCGTTCGACTTGCGGACGAGTTGCAGCAATTAATTTATCGTATTGAACCCCAGATGGACAAGTACTGACGCAAGCAAGACATCCCAGGCAAGAATCGAAATGTTGCGTTGTTGTTTCATCCAATGCAGCTTCGCCTTTGTTAATCGCATTCATGAGATAAATTCTGCCTCTAGGGGAATCCATCTCTTTACCAATAACGCGATAACTCGGACAAGTCGATAAACAAAATCCGCAGTGAACGCAAGTATCGATTAATTGTTGTTCGGGAGGATTTTTTGGATCGAATCCTTTAATTTCTTTATCGATTAAGCTTTTTACATCAAAGCTTTTTAATTCATCGGGAATTGAATTGACTGGATTGGTAGATGCTTTATCTGATGTTTGCATAATGTTGTATGAAATGATTAATCGGACGGTAGAACTTAAATTTTTTAATTAATAGTTATGAAAATATATAGTTAGTATATTTGTCGATCGATAGTTGCGATCGCCAATTACTTAAATCATAAATTTTTTGCTATTGTCTGCTATTTTTACATTTAATTATAAACGACATCTAAGTACGCGACAAAAATTGTAGTAAGTGGAAAAATTACCGTAATTTGAATATAAATCGGCGATATAGAAAGAAAGCAATCTAATCTATAGCATAACGATACTTTCCAAAAAGCTTACAATTCCAAGTTAAGACGAGAGAGTTAAGTCGCAGTGAGATTAAATACTATGACAGTTCGACAGCCCCGCTACAGCACAAATTAAGCATAATTTTTTGCCGAATTAAAGAAGCAATCGCTCAAAAAAAATTGATATTTAAAGAGGCTCAAAATTATCGAGTCTAAAGGAATAATATAGCAATATTGAGATTAAATAAATGATTTCTTGATTATAATTTGTTTATTCTCGATTTATATTCCTATTCCTCGCTCTCTCTCTTGGCTCTAGAATTAATTTTTTTTTTCCAAACAGTCCCTAATCGAAAAATCAATCTTTTAATTCGATAATACTCCGGTCGATCGTTGAAAAGAAGAATGAAATTAATAGTTGTTACCAATACCAACGATACAGGAGTGGGATCGCTAAGAGAGGCAATCGAAGATGCAAACTCAGGAGACACCATAAATTTTTCTCCCAATTTGACCGATCCAACAATTACCCTGACAAGTCCTCTTCAAATTGACGCTGGCAAGGACTTAACGATTGACGGAGTAGGTTTGTCCAATTTAACGATTAACGGCAACAACCGCACTCGTATCCTAGAGGTAGATTCTAATCAAGATTTTACCACCGAGTTGACCGTTAAAAATCTCACCTTGGCTGACGGCTATACCAACGCTCGCGGAGCAGCAATTAGCACTTCTTATAAGGGGAGTATCGCCGTTGAGAATGTTTCTTTTGAGAATAATGTAGCTGACGGTGGCGGCGGCGCGATCGATGTTGCCTGGGAAGGCAATCTAGAGGTCAACAACAGCCGCTTTGAAGGGAACAGAGCGACGGGAGACAATGACGAAAGAGGTGGCGGGGCGATCTCTTTTGTCAGTCCGGGCGATCTAACCGTTATCGATAGTGACTTTATTGACAACGAAGGAATCAACGGCGGTGCGATTAACAGCCTCAACGGTAACATGACCGTTACCAATAGTGAGTTTATCGACAACACGACAACCGCCGCAACCTATGATAAAGGCAATCCGAATCCTTTTTTGAGGGGTTTTGGCGGTGCGATCTTTGCCGATCGCGCCAGTGATGTAAACGATTCTAATGGCGGCGCGATCGAGATCGACAACAGCACTTTCCAAAATAATCAAGGCAGAGGTGAAGGTGGTGCTGTTTATCTCTACACTAGCGGCAAAGATCGCGTGAATATTAACGGAACGACTTTTGAAAACAATGAAGTCTTGGCTTTACCCGATGGTGGCAATAATGGTCACGGCGGTGCGGTTGTCGTAATGAGTAACGAAATCAATCGCGGATTGACTATTTCTGATAGCAGTTTTGTTAATAATACTGCCGCAGGTCAAGGAGGGGGATTGTGGATGATGAATGCTCCGACGACAATTGACAACGTTAATTTTTCAGGCAATCGAGTAGAATCATTTGCTTATAGCGGCGTTGGCGGAGCGATGGCTTTGTACGGACAGACGGAGATTACCAACAGCACGATTGCCAATAATTATGCTGGTTGGGTTGGCGGTGGCATATCGGCAGACGATTCGCCCGTGTCGGTAAAAAATACTGTTTTCTATCGCAATACGGCAGATAATGGCAATGAAGATTGGGGCATTCAGCAGCATACCAATCGCGAGTTAATCGACAAAGGAAATAATACTCAATATCCCGTCAAGCAAACGAATAATTTCAATGATGTCAATGCTACCGCGAGTATTAAAATTCTCGATTCCGATCCGGGTACTGACTCTCTAAGTGCCTCTTCAACTAATGCTTTGAATCGGAATGACATAGTAGCAAGCAATAGCAATGACACTCTAACCGGAACCGCCAACAACGATCGATTTATATGGAGCGACCTTAATGGGGGAAGCGTCGCGATCGCTGATTTCGATCCGGTCAATGACGAACTCGTCATTTGGGCATCCGGTTTTGGAGGCGAGTTGGAGCCAGGGGAACTGTCGCGCGATCGTTTTGTTTTGGGAACGTCAGCATCTGATGCCGATGACCGATTTATCTACGATCGCTCTCAAGGCTCGCTATATTTCGATTCCGATGGAAGCGGGGTATTGTCGCCAGTTCTGATGGCAATTTTTAATGATACATCATTAACGAATGCTGACATTGTTATTGAGTAGTTAACAGATTGGAATAATGCAGAATTGTTCGGAACAATTCTGCATTACGACGACATTTAACTGGAAGATAGAAATATCACTGTAGCTATCAACATTTTGATTAGTAATATCTAATCAAAGCGAATTTGGCTTTGGTGAATATATCCCATCGTGCCGCAAACATCTGTTTTGTACCAGCCATCCGTAGATCCATAAAGCTTAATTTTAATCGCAGAACGCACCGGACAAAGAATACTTCCTGTAATAGTCGGTTGAGTCCTAACCAATGATGGCGGATTGAAGACAAGTGCAACTTCATTCGTCGGTTGAGGCGTTTCTGTCGCCTCTGGTGTTGGGGTCAATTCTGGTTCTTCGGGTTGGATTGTCGGTTCGGTTTCGGGAGCAATGCTTGCTTCAGGTGTAGGCGTAGGTTCGGGATCGATTGTTACTTCTGGAGTAGGTTCGGGTGTAACTGTTGGTGTTGGTTCGATTGTCGGTTCAATTGTAGGCGTATTAACGACCACAGGCGGAGGCGAAGTTATCGGTCGATTGAGTAGTGCAATCCCAACTCCTCCCGCGACGGCAAGGGAACCTAATGTAACTGCGATAGGAAGGAATTTTGAGGGTTTTGAGGAAGCGATCGATTTCCTTGAAGCATTAGCAACAACAGCAGTTGGAATAGTTGAAAGCGGCGTTGAGATTGAGGGATCTGCGATCGCCATTAATGCTTGCAATGCTTCAGAGGCGTTTTGATACCGAAATTGATGGTATTCGTGGATCGTTTTGTCGAGAAACTGTGCCAGACTATCGCTAACTGTAACGCGATCGCGCCACAGAATAGCTCCCGTATTCGGGTCTTCTGGCAGGCGATCGCTCTCAATTCCCGTTAAAGCTTCAATTCCTATGATTCCAACGGCATAAACATCGCTAGCTAACCTCGGTTTCCCTCGCGCTTGTTCGCTAGGCATATAACCAGGCGTTCCTATCGGAACGGTCATGGTGGTTTGTCCGTAGGAGGTAACTGCTAAAGCGCTAATTTCTTTAACAGCGCCAAAATCAATTAACACTAATTTTCCATCGCGTTTGCGCCGCATGATATTCGACGGTTTGATGTCTCGATGAATGACATTTTCTCGATGGACAATGGCTAAAACTTCTAGGATTTCTAGTAATAATTTGATGGTTTGGTTTTCAGTTAGCGGTTTCCCTAGAGGGAGTTCTTCACTTAATTCTTTTCCATCGATATATTCTTGTACTAAATAGAATTGTCCGTTTTCCTCAAAATGCGCGTATAAACGAGGAATGCGATCGCTTTCGCCAAGACGATAAAGACATTCTGCTTCTCTCTCGAAGAAAGTTTTCGCAATTGATAAAGCAGTAGGATCGGGGTCTTTGGGTTGCAGATGTTTTACCACACAGAAAGGATGAGTGGGTAAAGCAATATCTTTAGCTAAGTAAGTATCGCCAAAACCACCACTACCAAGTTTTTGAAGGATTTGGTAGCGACTCAGTAAAACATCTGACATAAAAAGACGACTCTTAAAAAATTCTATTTCTCGATCCTAGCCGCCTCAAGTCAATACTCGGCAAAATTTTGTGAAGTGTGGGGATTTTTATTTGGGTAAAGGGTAAAGGGGGAAAGGGACAAGGTAGACTTTTGAAGACTCTTGAGGACAAGGAAGAATCAAAACTTTCGACAACAGACTCCTGATAGCTGGTGACTGGTGACTGGTCACTGAAAAAGTGTCCCAGTCACCTTTTACCTTCAATAAACGAGCAAAAGTTTTGATATTATTGAAAAATCTTTTATTAACTCTATTAAATGCGATCGCGTTTAAAATCTATGACTTTTCCTCGTCAGTTGTATATTATTCCTTTAATAGCCTTAACGATCGTACCGAGCGTAGCTGTTTTGAGTAACGAGCGAGTAATAGCTCAAACTCCTGAAGTTCAATCGCAACCAACACAAAAAATCCGTATTGCCGTTCTCGACTTTGACTATAGCAGTATTAGCAATCCCAGTTGGTTATCGTTTCTTCAAGGAGGCGCGAGAGGCGTTAGCGATATTTTAGTCAATCGGTTGGTACAAAGCGGTTCGTATTCAGTAATCGAACGCAGTCAACTAGAGGCAATTCTTCAAGAACAAAATTTAGGTGCTTCGGGAAGAGTAGATGCGAGTACGGCGGCTGAAATCGGTCGTATTTTGGGCGTACAGGCAGTAATTATCGGCTCGATTACTCAATTTGACCTCGAACGTAAAAGTTCTGGCGGCGGTGCATTCGGTGTTAACGTATCTAATGACGAAACAGAAGCTTATGTAAAACTGAGCGCTCGCGTGGTCAATACCACTACTGCTGAAATTATGATGGTAGCTGAAGGCAATGGCAAGGCAGATCAGTCAGATAATTCGACGAGAGTTTTTGGCATCGGCGGCGGTTCTTCGACTGATAATGAAGGAAAATTGTTTACTCAAGCAACCGAACAAGCAATCGACCAAGTAGTCGGCTCGCTTAGCGAAAATTCTGCTAAGATGACTAGCCTGCCAAACGCTACGTCTTCGATTACTGCGTTGGTGGCTGACGTAACTGGCAGCACGATTGTCCTTAACAAAGGAACTTCGGCAGGCTATCAACAGGGAATGAGAGTCGCTATCGAACGTGTCACTAAAGAAGTTAAAGATCCGGCAACCGGACAGGTGATTCGCCGACTAACTCAACCCGTCGGAGTTGTGGAAATAACGGAAGCTGATAGTCAATCTAGTGTAGGCAAGGTTGTTTCTGGAACTCAGTTTAAAGTAGGGGATGTCGCTAAACCGACTCAGCAGTAATTGTTCTTAAAGTGCGATCGCCAACTTTTAAATCATGCTTTTTCGCGATCGCATTTCTTAAAAAAATTATTTACATCGAAGTGATTCACTGGTCGCTAGTTGCTGTTAAAGTTGTTTCGCTTAAAGGATGATTGACAAAAGCATATTCTTCGACGATGCGATCGCCTATGATATGTTCTTGGATAATTCGTTCGATGACTTCTGGAGTCGCATTGCGATACCAAACTCCATCGGGATACACTAACAAAATCGGCCCGGCAGTACAGACGCGCAGACAGTTGGCTTTGGTACGAAAAACGCAACTAGGATTAGTTTCTGTTGGTTTATCCAATCCCAGTTCGTTCAATCGGCGTTTTAGATAGTTCCACGCTTCCAAACCCGCTTCTTTCGAGCAACATAAGGGTTTGGTTTGGTCGGCGCACAGAAATATATGTCGCTGGATTTGTTTTAGTCCTAGCTTCTGTACGCTTGTTGTGAGAGTATCTGGGGTAGTTTCTGAAGTAGGTTGAGCGATAGGCTTTGCCTCTATCTCTTGGGCGATCGCGCTTGATTCAGACATTGTTATTATTTGTTAAATTTATAGATTTTTTTGTTTTTTTATGCTATTGATGTAGCATTTCTAACAGTTGTGCTTCGCTAAGTTGAGTAATGCCCAATTCTTGAGCTTTTTCTAGTTTAGATCCAGCTTCTTCACCTACGACCAAATAATCGGTTTTTGCACTCACCGAACCCGTCACTTTTCCTCCTGCTTGTTCGATTAACTCTTTAGCTTCATTGCGTTTTAGGGTGGGTAAAGTTCCTGTAATAACAAACGTTTTTCCCGTTACAGCAGTTGTTTTTTGAGTCGTCGATTTATCTTCTTTAGAGACAGCAGCAGCAAATTGTAATCCCGCTGCTTGCAAACGCCGAACTAAGGTTTGATTGGCGGCAATTTTAAACCAATCATGCACCGATTCGGCAATTTCTGCACCGATGCCATAAACCGATTCTAAGGTAGCGATGGAAGCTTCGGATAATTGTTCGACGGTGGGAAAACTATCGGCGAGTAATTTGGCGTTGACGCTACCAACGTAACGAATGCCTAATCCATAAAGAACTCGCGACCAAGGTTGACTTTTACTCAGCGCGATCGCATTAATTAAATTATCTGCCGATTTTGTCCCCATCCGTTCTAAGGAGGCAATTTGTTCGGTTTTTAGTTCGTATAAATCGGCGATAGACTTCACCAGTCCATTTTCAATCAACAAAATGACAACTTTTTCTCCCAATCCGCGAATATCCAACGCATCGCGGGTTGCCCAATGGACGACGCTACCTCGTAAAATAGCAGGACAGGAACTATTCGCGCATCGCGTCACCGCTTCGCCGATTGGACGGACTAACGCCGAACTACATTCGGGACAATGGGTAGGCATTTGAAACGGTTGCGCGTTGGGGGGACGCAATTCGTGCATGACGCGGATGACTTCGGGAATGATTTCGCCTGCTTTGCGGATGATGACGGTATCGCCGACGCGGATGTCTAATTGAGCAATGCGATCGCTATTATGAAGAGTAGCTTTTTGTACGATAGTCCCTGCTAAATGAACGGGTTCCATTATTGCTAGCGGCGTAACTGCGCCCGTGCGTCCGACGTTGACGCTAATCTGTTTTACTATTGTAGGGGCTTCTTCGGCTGGATATTTAAGCGCGATCGCCCAACGAGGAAATTTATTGGTAGAACCGAGTTCTTCTTGCAGTGCAAAGCTATTAATCTTTATAACCACGCCATCGGTCATGTAAGGGACATTTCGCCTTTCGGTTTCCCAGTATTGGCAATATTCGTCCACCGCTTCGAGAGAGGGACAAAGTTGGCGATTGGGATTGACAACGAATCCTATTTTTGCTAGATAATCCAAGGCTTCCCATTGAGATTTGAGGAAATCGTCGTTGGGAATATAGATGGTATATGCAAAGAATCCCAGTTTCCGTTTATCGACTATTTTGGGGTCTAATTGTCGCAGGGTTCCAGCAGCAGCATTACGGGGATTTGCAAATAAAGATTCTCCTGCTTGTTCGCGTTCTTTATTAATTCTGTCAAATTCATCGAGGGGTAAAAATGCCTCGCCTCGAACTTCTATAACGGATGGCGGCGTTTCTAAGTTCAATCGCAGGGGAAGCGAACGAATGGTACGAACGTTTTGAGTAATATCTTCTCCGGTTACGCCGTCTCCTCGCGTAACTCCTCTTACTAATATGCCATTTTCATAAGTTAGGGCGATCGCATTGCCATCGATTTTTAACTCGCAAACATATTCAACTTCTTTAACGTCGGGAGTTACGCGCCGCCAGCGTTCTTGCCATTTAGCAAGTTCGTCTAGGTTGAAAGCATTTTCTAAACTATACAGAGGAATATTATGTCGAACCGAGAGAAATTGTGAGGCGGGTTTATCTCCTACTCGCTGAGTCGGACTATCGGGTGCAATCAGTTCGGGATACTGAGTTTCTAAATCTTGCAGTTCTCGATACAGTCGGTCGTATATTGAGTCCTCCATGATGGGATTATCGAGGACGTAGTAAGCATAATTCGCTTTGAGTAGTTGTTGTTTGAGTTGTTCGATTCGCTGTTGAATTTCTGGCGTTGCTGATGTCATCTGAATTATGAATCGATTCCCGATGGATTCTCTCTAGTTATATAGTATATTCGTACTTTTTCTTTGGCGATCGCCCTTATCAGTTATCAGTTATCAGTGAATAAAAGGCAACAGGCATTCTTGCAATAGGGGAAAGGGGAAACGCTTCGCTTGGGGAAAGGGTAAGGGAGAATATTTATGTTTGAACTTTGAACGAAAGAACTCTATTCACTTGCCTTACTTCCTAAAAGTAAGAACTAAACGGTCGTTTTCGTACAAGCGCAAAGTATCTGCTTGAATCTCGAACCGCGTTACCGATTCGAGCGCCTGAAAAAATTCCGTTTCGATACGTTGCGTTGCATTGTCGATACAAGCTCGTCGCGTGCTAACAATTGGGGAAAGTTTCAAAGTTGTACCCGAACTTTCAAAGCTACCAGTGAAGCGATTGCAACCGCCAGAACCGAAAAAACGCTGTTTTTGCGAGTCAAACTCGATATAAGGTTCGCTTTTGTTCGATTGTTCGTCGCTTATTGCAGCAAGCATCCAACGATTGCCGAAAAGTGCATCCATATCGTTACTTTCAGCGTTTTGTTGCTCGTTTGTTTGACAATTAGCGCGAGTCAAAACGTCTGTCGGTACAAGGTCGGGAACTTCGTCGGGTCTGACGCTGTAACTGACAAAACTGGTTTGTGACGGACAGCAGAGTGGGTCGGACTTGCTATAGCGGACGAACTCCGCACTAATGTTTCTCGTACTGATAAGCCTAGCATTTATCAATGCGCCGTCTGCGCGCGAATCCATCAATATGGGTGAAAGCGTTCCCGCATATCTACCTTCAACATAAATAAAGGCTTGATAGCTAACAGGTCGGCACATCCCATCAAATCCCGATGTTGCCATTATAAGTTGTGTCGTACCGAAGCTCTGCACCGAGCCAAACAAATGCCAACCGCGTCGGGTCAAAGCCCCTTCTGCATCGCTTTCAGGCTCTCGTACCGATTCGCGACACTGTTGGACGTTCGTCGCCTCAACGGGTTCTGGTAGACGCGGAAAATCGGATGATTCATTCCAGTTAACGAGGGGACTATCGAGCCAAGAATGCGATTGTGCGGATGCAGAAAAGGTCGTCAGACTGAAAGCTAGTGCCAGAAATAGATAGCGTTTTTCACTTATCATAGCTGTAATGAAACTTCCCAAACCTTGAAATCTTCTCACTATTTGGGTTGTCTTGAGATTTGATTTTGCGATCGCTCTAGTTTAACTCGATTGGCGATCGCATTATTCTTTACATATCTCCGTGAAAACCCCTAGAAAGTTTTTTCTTTACAATAAAATCTGTATTTTCTCTAATTTGATTCTCGATTAAGGCTAGTTATTATAGATATTGTCCGTAGAACTGATTTTAGGAAATGACAAGAAATTTATATGGCTAGTCTTACACAATCTACCCTTGGAGAACGAGAAAAAACTTTTTTAACAACCACAGAAAAAGATATTATTCAACTATTCGATCGCTGGAATCAATCCTTACAAACTGGAAATCCAGAGAAAGTTGCAGATAATTATGCAGACGATGCAATCTTATTACCAACTCGGTCTAATATTCCTCGTACTAACCGTCAACAAATCTGCAATTATTTCGAGCATTTTTTAAAACAAAAACCAGTAGCTGTCGTCAAGATGCGCGTTATTCGCATCGGTCGCTATTCGGCAATGGATAGCGGTCTGTATACTTTTACCTTAACCCAAAATGGAAAAACGATAGAAGTTCCCGCTCGTTATACTTTTGAATACGAACTTATTAACGGACAATGGTTAATCGTAGGACATCACTCTTCAATTATGCCTGAATAATTCACAATATTAAGTAAATTCATATTTATCACTTCAATTGTTCAGAATTTTCTCTTAATTTGTTTACCACAGAGGCACGGGGAAACATAAAGAATTTTCATTAAGTAGAAGTTCGCCGAGTATTTTTTAAAAATAGATCTGTAGATTTGTAGGTTGAGGAGCCAGTACGGTCTTGGGGGATCCCCAAGTAGAGTACAAGCGCGTTTGAGGAACGTTGGCGCTAGCCTGCCGTTAGGCATAAACCAACACCAACCTATGAGAAGTCAGTAAACCAGGCTAATTTAGTAAAACTATATCGGTTCTAAATGAAACAAGTCTGTTATCTTTCATTTTTGAACAAAGTTTTTGGCTAATTAACCGATTCTGACACTAAGCTATTACTTGTTAAAACCTAAGCATAACTAACAGAGGGACTTTTATTGCCGATAACTTTGGGTTCGCCAGCAATTACTTCTAAGTTTTGACAATTCAGCGTCATGAAAGGCTGTCCTAAATTCAATCGAGATAAAGGACTTTCTAAAGGAATTGTGAGATTGCCTTTAACAACTTCGAGTTGCGATTTAAATTGCCCTGGAAATAAAAGTAAGTCTGAATCTAAACCCCCAAAAACATCGCCTCCAAACGGTAACTGTCCCCACGTAGGCATACTAAACCATTCTTTTTGGTAGTCGAGAGAACATAAGTGTCGCTCTTGTTGATAAACGCTAACGCTATTAGATGTCCAAGTAAATTGAGCCATTTCTTTAGGCAAACCCCAGATTTCTCGACCGCCAGCAACCGAGTCTTCATTATCTACATAAATATGAGAAATCCACGAACCGAATTTGCCTTGATAGCTGACTAAAGCAGCAACAACAATGAGTTCGTTATACTCCAAAATCGAACCGGATTCGTAGGAGGATAAATACACGCCTCCTAAAGTTTTACCAGGAAAAATCGAGACAATTTCTAACTCTGGAGGAACAAAAGAACGAGCATCTTCAATGTTAACAACATTCAAAGTTTGTAAAGCGTATCCTTTTAGGTTCCAGGGAGGTTGTGGATAAGTCATAAGAATTTTAGAACTCAAAAAAAAGATTTATTTATCTCGATGGTGCAAGTTAACTTGCAATCCGTCGCGGGGTTTGGGAGTAGGAATTGTTGTTAGATTTAAATCTTGGTTGCTTAACAATTCCCAATCATAATCTCGTATCAGCATAGCAGCAAAAATTTTCATTTCCAAGCGAGCGAATTCTTTTCCCAAACATTCTCGCAAACCACCGCCAAAGGGAATGTAACCGAAACTTTGTTGTTTGTTTTCTGCTTTGTCTAAAGAAAAACGATCGGGATCGAAGCGATCGGGATTATTATAAATACTGGCATCTTCATGGGTTTTCGCAATCTGATATTGAATTGACCAACCTTTGGGAATCGTATAACCTTTGAATTCGCACTCTTGAATTACCTCTCGAAATCCGCCGCCGACAGGGGAAATATATCGCAACACCTCTTTGAGGACTTGTTCGAGGTAAGTCATTTGTTTTAAGCTATCTAGGGTTAGCGGTTCTGAAAAATTGAGTTTTGCTTGTTCTTCCTGAAGGCGAGAAAGTACGTCCCGATGTTGTGCGACTAATAAACAGAATGATGTTAGCGCAGAGGTCAATGTCTCGTGTCCTGCAAATAATAGCAATATAATTTGATCTTTGAGTTCGTCTAACGAAAGACTATTGCCGTCTTCATCTTTTGCCTGTAGCAGCAAACCTAAAGCATCTTCACCCAAATTACTTTCTTGCTGTCGTCTCAAAACGATTTTTTCAATCTCTTTCAACATTTCGTTGCGACCGCGCAAAGCTTTGCCAAAACTCGTCCAGGGTAAAGGATTTGGAATGCTAAATAAACCCGCACTCAAATCTTCAAACAATACGCTTAGTCGCGTATCGGAACCGCCGTCCGTTCCTACAAATATGGTGCTGGCAATATCGAAAGTATACTTTCTTAGTTCGGGATACCAAGTTAGGGTTTTCATACCTTCCCACTTTTCGAGATACTTTTTAGTAAAATGTTCGATGGTGGGAATGTAACTTGCTAATGCTCTCGGTTGAAATGCTTGATATATCAACTTGCGACGCGAAGTATGAAAAGTTCCCGTAGTCGTAGCCAGCGAATAAGAACCCAATAAAATCCTCGTACTTTTGGGCCAAGTCGCTACAAAATATTTATTTTCATTGGTAAAAAGAAAGCGATTTGCTTCTGCACCGCAAGCATAAACAGTAGGACGACCAAAAAGACTCGTTTTAAAAATTGACCCGTATTTTTTATAGCGTTTATCGATAAAATTGCGATCGCGAAACCATTGAATCGTCTCTCCAATAATCGGCAATCCAAAGCTACCAGGCGGTAGCGGGAGAGATGTTTTTTTCTGTTTTGTTTCTTGCATAAAAGATTATTTGTCTAGTCAACTTTAAATCAAACTGAGATAGTTTTCTATCCTTTTTCTGACTAATACAATACCTGCATTAATTACAATCAAAAACAGGGTGACTGGCAACACTAGATTAAATAGTTGCTTATTAGTTCCAAGGTAAAGACCAAAACTTAAACCAAGCGCAAAAAAGGAAATATATGTTGAATTGTTTTCTAAGCCTAATAGAAAATCATAAAATTGTAACCATTTTGTATTTAAAGTTTTTTTGTCTGCAAATAAAAGATTAATACCTATTTTCTTGTCGCTCTTTAAGAGTTTATATTTATTATCAAATTCCTTGAAACTATCCGAAATCAACTCAAGGTTGTAATCAAGATATTGCGCTCGGTTGCGATCGTATTTAACAAAGCTTTTATTACAGTCTTCACAAATTGAATCAAAGAAAATATCACCTACTTCTAGTTCGTTAAAGCGACAAACATTTGCTTGATATTTTTCTTGAAACTCTTGATATTTTGTATTAAAAGCATCCAAACATGATGCAAGTTCAAAGGCAATATTTGTATTTAAATATATATGCGAACCCTCAGATAAATGAACCCTATATCTTTTGAAATTACCATATTTTCCCCAGCTATCTTCATCTTGAATAAATTCACCATCTTGAGGGTAAAAACCACTACGATTTTCAAGACTCTTGCCTACATCCTTAGCATGGCAATCTAGCATTTCTTCATCTAACTCAATCTGCGCATATGGAATTTTCTTGAATAATTCCTTATCTATTATTCGATCGCTGATATTTGATATCTCTTCAATAACTTTATTCTCTAATCCTTGAAAATCAACTAAAACTGCAATTCTATATCCTTCGCTAATTATAGAAGAAATACTAATTAAATCACTTTTTAAGCTAATAAAACCATATTCTCCTTGTTCAGGACGTGGAGGTGTGATTGTTGTTTGAATATTGAATAAACTCATGTTTTTATCTATTTGTCATTAATTTTAAGGATAATTGCTAGCAGTATTTCTGAGTGCTTGGCTGATTGTTTAATTTTTTAGCGATCTTATACACTGTCAAATGTGCTGTAGATTGTCTGCTCCAGTCTAACAAGTTCGTGCGAACGATGCTCAAAACCACTCTCGGTCAGGCTTTTTCAATTATCTGCTCGTGCTACACTGTTGTTACAGTAATGTCATGATATCAATAGGTCATGATATCGACATCGCGATCGTTAATGCGATCGCAACTTACGATTATGGAAGCCACGCAACAGAAATATTACACCCCAGAAGAATATTTAGCCCTAGAAGAAGCTGCCGAGTATAAAAGTGAGTATATCAACGGTAGAATTGTCCCGATGACGGGGGATATAACCGATTGCGAACACATAGCTTCTATGGCGGGTGGGTCAACTAATCACAATCAAATAGCTGGGAACTTTTACGCCGAGTTAAATTTTGCTTTCAAAAGGTTAGATTATCGCGTCTTTATGGGTGATGTACGCCTGTGGATATCGCAACAAAGTATCTTCACTTATCCAGATGTAATGGTAACAGCAGGCGAGCCGGAGTATTATAACGATCGCACCGATACAATTACCAATCCCGTCGTCATTATAGAAGTTCTTTCAAAATCGACTAAAACCTACGATACGGGAGAAAAATTTGAGGCGTATCGAACCATTCCAACCTTTCAAGAATATATCCTAATCGACCAAACGCGGATACATATAGAACAGTATTCTAAAACTGCTAATAAACGTTGGTCGTTGTGCGAATATGATGAAGAAGACTCGGCGATCGCGCTAAGTTCAGTAAACTTCCAAATTTCTTTATCCGATATTTATAATAAAGTCAGATTTGAGGCGCAAGAATAGAAGATAGAATTGCGATCGCTCGTTTAAATTGTCTATCTTTCATGGCTTCACCGACCGCTACATTACTCGTATCCTGTCCCGACCAAAAAGGACTCGTCGCCAAAATTGCAAATTTTATCTACTCAAACGGCGGTAATATCATTCATGCCGACCAACACACCGACTTTGCAGCGGGATTATTCCTAACTCGTATCGAATGGCAACTAGAAGATTTTAATTTGCCGCGCGAAGTCATCGAACCTGCCTTTGCTGCCATTGCCAAACCCTTACAAGCAACCTGGCAACTCCATTTCTCTGATACCATTCCTCGCATTGCCATTTGGGTAACAAAACAAGATCATTGCTTGTTAGACTTGCTGTGGCGACAACAAGCCAAAGAACTCACTGCTGAAATCCCCTTAATTATTAGCAATCATACACAACTCGAACCCATTGTCAAACAATTTGGCATCGATTTTTATCATATCCCCATTACCAAAGAAACCAAAGCCGAACAAGAAGCCAAACAACTAGAACTCCTCAAACAATACAAAATCGACCTCGTTGTCTTAGCAAAATACCTACAAATTCTTAGCGGCGAATTTATCGCTAACTTCCCAAAAATCATCAACATTCATCACTCATTCCTACCCGCCTTTGCGGGAGCAAATCCCTACCATCGCGCTTGCGAACGCGGCGTAAAAATCATCGGCGCGACCGCCCATTATGCCACAGCCGACCTCGACGAAGGGCCTATAATCGAACAAGATGTCGTGCGAGTCAGCCACCGAGACGACGTAGCCGACCTAATCCGCAAAGGCAAAGACCTAGAAAGAGTTGTCCTAGCCAGAGCCGTTCGCCTACACTTACAAAATAGAGTCCTAATCTACGGCAACCGTACCGTAGTCTTCGGTTGACCCTCTCCCCTCCTCTGTGCGCGACGAACGCTTAAACGCCGCCTTGCCCGGACAGAGTGTAGCGAGGAGGACGCGCCATCAGAACCTGCGTTGTCCTCTGCGTCTGGGCGCAAACTAAAAACTTTCATTTTTCAGGGATCGTTAAAAACTAATGATAAAATTTATCAACTAAAGTCTAACAGCATTTTTTGAAACCTAATTTTGATATATGCCCTTAATTTTGCATTATCCAGACTGGTACGATCTATGGGAAGAAAGCGAACAAAATGGGGGAGTATCATCCAAAATTAGCAACTTTGAAGCCATAACTCAAGGCAATCACCCTAGATTAGGGAAAGTACGATGGCAAAAAATACAGCTACGAACTGGGCTTTGTCTGATTATTTATGAATATCTACCTGTTGACGAGATCGTTGAAATCGCAACTTATGATGCGTTTGATGAGATTGGTTTAGGCTTTTTTATCGTTGGGAATGTCAAAACGAAACTGCATGGTTTAACCGATAAGGTGTATGAAATTGTTGGGCATAATCGTATAGAGTATATGCCAGATGGCGGTAAAGAAACTGAAGAATATGCAGCCGGAAAACATATTTTAAGAGTACTCTTAGAGATCGAACCCGATCGCTTTTTTGGTAGTTTTGCAACAGAACAGATAGACAGACTGCCGACAGAATTACAGCGAATAGCGATAAAAGGAGATAAACAACCATTTTATCGACAAGGAACGACCACAGCAGAAATGCAACTCGCGCTGCGACAGATTTTGAATTGTCCGTACCAGGGAATGACTCGACAAATTTATTTAGAAGCAAAGTCAATGGAGTTGATATCACTTCAGTTTAGTCAATTTTTAGAAAACGATAGCTCCCCAGAACCTTTGAGTTCTTTGTCGCTAGATGATGTCGATCGCGTTTATTATGCCAAAGAAATTCTCGTTAAAAACTTTAATAATCCTCCGTCACTGATAGAGTTAGCACGATTAGTTAATTTAAACGATCGCAAACTCAAACAGGGGTTTCGACAAATTTTTGGCACGACAGTATTTGGCTACTTGCACGACTATCGGATGCAACAGGCTTATCAATTACTCACAATAGGGCAAATTGGAGTCAAACAGGCAGCAAACCGCGTTGGCTATAATAGCCCCACTTCTTTTAATACAGCATTCAAGAAGAAGTTTGGGATCGCCCCTAAAGCACTTCAGAGACAGTTGGGAAAAGAAGACATTGAGGCGATAAATACTAGAACTGCTGGATAGTCGCTTGAGGCAGCCAACTTTTTTCTAAAAAGTCCGTTTGGAAGAGAGAAAAAGTCCGTTTAGAAGAGTTCATCTTCATATCTAAGGAACGTATTACTGATACTCTTTCTGAGAAAGTTTCTTAATAGGTGTGGAGCGTGACGATCTATCGACTGCAATCGCTTGCTATGGCGACTATTGCTTTGTGTTTACTATCTCAATCGGCTTGGGCAGAAGAAAGAATATTTGTGGGACAAAC
>JALOOL010000321.1 GCA_025454425.1 Hydrococcus sp. Prado102
CAAAATTGCTTTGACAGACCACTAGATAGCTAATTCAACTCTTACGGGGCAAAACAATGGTACTATCTCCGACTTCTCCAACCTTAGCAATTACCGACTCTGTGATACATAGTTGGAGCGTGTTTTAATGCGATCGCATCAAAAAGTAGGAAAAGTAGGAAAAGTAGGATATTTGGCACAAAGAGTACAATTTCATCTCAAACCATTGTAAGTTTAGAACGAGTGGCTTGAGGAGCGATCGCTCTTCAAATTGGCTGTGCAAGTTAATTATCGCTGCTAAAGTTCCCCCATACAACTGTAAAGGCAAGCCCGTTCAAAAAAGTCTAACCCAGGAGGCGATCGTGCAAAAACTTAATTATACATCCCCAGCAACTAGCACCCCCACTCTAGAAATTAATACTTCTCGGCAATTTAGTGCCTGGTTAGCCGAACAAAATCTCAGTCTTGCTTTCACTACCTATCAAGCCGGAAAATTATTTTTCATTGGCTTACAGGCGAGTGGAAAACTGTCAGTGTTCGAGCGTACCTTTGAGCGGTGCATGGGATTGTGGGCAGAGGATTCAACCTTGTACATGAATTCGCTGTATCAACTGTGGCGCTTTGAAAATGTTCTCGAACCAGGACAAACCCACAACGGCTACGATCGCCTTTATGTACCCCAAGTCAGTTACGTGACGGGGGATTTGGACGGACACGACCTCGCCCTTACTGATACACAAGAAATCGTTTTTGTCAATACTTTATTTAGTTGTTTGGCAACAACGAGCGATCGCGAAAGCTTCATTCCCCTGTGGCAGCCAAGCTTTATCACCAAGCTAGCAGCAGAAGATCGCTGTCATCTCAATGGCTTGGCAATGCGAGACGGACAGCCAAAGTACGTTACCGCAGTTAGTACTAGCGATGTCGCCGATGGCTGGCGCGAGAAAAGAAGAAATGGCGGATGCGCGATCGATGTAGAGAGTAACGAGATAATCGCGACGGGACTTTCGATGCCCCATTCGCCTCGTTGGTACAAGAATAAGCTGTGGCTGCTCAACTCTGGGACAGGAGAATTCGGCTATGTAGACTCAATGAAAGGAACCTTTGAACCCGTTACCTTTTGTCCTGGCTATTTGCGCGGGTTAGCCTTTTGGGGAGATTTTGCCGTAGTTGGTTTATCGAAACCCAGGCACAACAAAACCTTTTCTGACTTGGCATTGGACCTATTACCAATCTTCTCGATGGTGCGGCAGAATCCCTCAGCGCCAATACAAGCGGGACTAACATTGTTGCCAACTACAGCAACGGGGTACTGACTCTTACTGGTACAGATGCGATCGCCAATTACCAACAAGTCTTGCGTACCATCGCTTATAATAACAGTGCCAGTTCTCCTAATACGAGCGATCGAATCATCCAGTTTGTCGTAGACGATGGGGCAGCACACAGCAATACCAGTCAAGTTGCGACTACAACCCTCAGTTTTAACCTAGTTAATGTTATTAATGGGACTCAGAGTAACGATACCCTAATTGGAACGGCTGGGACAGACAGCATTAGCGGTTTCGGCGGCGACGATTTTCTCGATGGCAAAGGCGGAAACGATACCCTTGACGGCGGCACTGGCAACTTTGACCAGATGTTTGGCGGCGATGGCAATGATACGATTATCGATCCCGATGGGGTTCTAGGTGCCCACGGCGGTACGGGCAACGATATAATTAGCGTTAACTTTGCTCCAGGTTGGGATAACGATAATAATTCTAAGACTTCGCCTCGTAGTGATGGGAAAATTACTGGCGGATTTGGCGACGATAATATTACCGTCACAATGGATAATCCTAGCTTCTTCATCAATATGAAGGGAGACGAACCGACCAGCAATCAACCTCAAGACGGTAACGATGTTATTACCCTACTGGGAAGTTATGCCAATTCAGTCGTTGACATGGGAGGCGGTAACGATACATTTAATGGCGGCTCTGGCAGCGATAATGTTTCCGGGCAAAACGGGGACGATCTTCTTAATGGTAATAACGGTAACGATGGTCTTAATGGTGGTTCTGGCAATGATACGCTACTTGGCGGTGCTGGCAACGATAATTTGACGGGCGGCAATGGCGACGATCTACTCACGGGTGGATTAGGTTCCGATACTCTTAATGGTGGCGCAGGGAGCGATCGCATTATCTATAATACTCTCGCCGAACGGGGCGATACGATTAATGAGTTCTCTACTGCGAGCGATATCATCGACCTGATGAGGTTAATGCCGACTTTGACGGGTTATAGCGGCAATGTGGATGGCTATCTACGCTTTACTCAATCTGGCGCTAATGCGCTCCTACAGATTGACTCGGATGGTGGAGGCAACAGTTTTGTTAATCTCGCTACCTTGACAAATGTCTCAGCTTCTGATTTAGGAGTTGGTACTAACGTTATCGTCTAGTTTCGTGCATGGATGCGATCTGCGCTTTGGGTTAACTTGAAGCGCGATCGCACCCATCTTATTCTACGTTTTTGAATCAGTACAGTTTCTCATCCATTCATCTGTTGGGCCTTTAAATTGTCCGCGCAAAGAATTTTTTATCTCAACCTAAGATAAATTCCTCTGCATAAAAATCTTCAACATATTAAACGAATATAAATTCGTTTTAGTTGACCAAGTAGGAAAAGTAGGAAAAGTAGGTTATTTTGCTCAAAGAGTACCATTCGCTCTTGAACTGTTATAAGTTGATATTAAGCGGCTTGAGCAGCGCTAAGAAATTTTTTCAAAGATTATTTATAGCCGATTGAGATCTGAAAATTTACTCCCAGAGCAAATTTTTGTTGACTAGCTGCATTAACTTTCTGATGAGGTAATTAAAAATAATGAAACTATTTGGAATTGGATGGTCTAAAACTGGAACAACTAGCTTAAACTGGGCGCTTAGAAGACTCAGCGATAATAGGGTTCATTTTTCTACAGAGACAATTCAAGATTGTCAAACCAAACTAAACTTGGCTAACTATCAAAGCTATTTTGCTGCAACTAAAGAGAGAATGTCGCAGTTAGAAAAGTATCATCAAATCAGTCAAGTGTATACTTTACCTTTCTCTTACCTATGCCAAATTTATCACTTACTGAATCTCAAACATTTGGAAAGCATTCATAGCTTTAGCCTTGGCAATTTAAAAGTGCTTGGCGTTAATCATTTCCAGACTACAGATATGGGTGGAGCGATCGAGTTTCAAACCGCTTTAGCTCCTACAATTAATGTATTGAAAATGTGGAGACAGCCAACAGTTGAAGTAGACTTAGTATTGCACAGTCCCTTCACAGTTGAACTAAGTATTCCTGTCTATAATGGCAAAAGAATTATTGTCCTCTTTAACGTTTTGCCCATAAGCGAGAACGAACACAAATTATTTATTGACATCTACAGCGATTTAGAATGGCATAAGCCTTTCTTACAGTTCATCCTACACATAGCAACTTGTTTAACACTGATTGAAGATCTACCTTATCTAAAAGCTTTAGCCAAGAAAAATCCAGATTCTTTGGCTAGCTCAAATCAAAATTTGGGTCACACCAATACTAATATGTGCCTGTTCAAACGATTTGTCGAACTATACGGTGTGAACCACGAACCCAAGGTAGTGACAGCTTAAGCCATCAATGGGGGATAGGCAATTGTAGAGGTTTCATTAATGGTTAACAGTCTCTGTTTGTATGCTTCTAGATAAGCCTTTCGACCTTCATCTCCAATATGGGCTGCTGAATAAGCAATGAAGGGCGGTAGAACATCAAACCCAACAAAGTATAAAATCCCGTGGTGAATAGGATACAAAATGGTGTGAATACTACCACAGAAACCGTTTTCAGTGTAAGCATTTTCTGGAGAACCTGTAGTTAAAGAAAGCAATGCTTTCTTTCCTTTAAAAACACCTTGGTCATAAAATTTACCATTTCCGTAGATTCTGCCGTGTACAAATACGCGATCGACCCAACCTTTAAGGATGGCAGGCATAGAAAACCAAGCGATCGGAAATTGAAAAATTAATACGTCACACCATTCCAGCTTTTCGATTTCTGCGAGAATATCGGGCGCAAATCCATTAACTTGAGAGGCGTGTAAGTCTTCTCGCAATTGTTTAAAATAACTGGGATTTTCTGGTGTGGTGTAGTTATGCCAACCTGTAACCGGATTAAACTCTATTTGATATAAATCGGAAATTTTCACCTCATGCCCTGCTGCTATCAGTACCTCTTTGGCGTAGTGAGTTAAGGCTCCATTAAAACTTTGTGGTTCTGGATGAGCATGAACAATGAAAACTTTCATGATTGTTCTCAAATTTTAAGGTTTTAGCCAATCGTAAAATTATTATTTCATTTTACAGTAATGTTTAAATGAAGAGACCGCAATGTGCAAAAGCCAGAAGTAATTCGTCCCCCTCGCGGACAAGCGCAGCGCGGAGCTTCACTGCGTCCTTCTCTTGTCTGGCTCCTCGCCTCGTCAACGGCTGTTGACCCCTACAGAATTTTAATTATGGTTGTTTAACCAGACTCGATATTAATAATTAACGTAAGTTGCTAGTTATAAGCAATTAAGTTAGAGATTCTCCTCTCATCCCCCTTGGAAAGGGGGACTTTGAATAAATTCCCCCCCTTTTGTCAGTTATCAATCATCAGTAACCAGTTACCAAGAACTAGACTGGTCACTGATAACTGGTCACTGGTCACTGTAAAAGGGGGGATCGAGCAAGCTAAGACTTCTAACTAGCAACTTAGGTTAATTAGTTTAAAAAGAGGCAGTTGGACAAGTACCAAAATTGGTAACTCCCTGACTGCCTCCCTTACCGCGCGATCGCCCTAACAAAAAGACATATCCTAGATTTATCTAGGTATCGACGCTAATTAATTCAACTCTTCCTTTTTACGTTTTGAGGAATGGAGTTTACCCCCCAACAGCCCCAGACCGATGAGAGAGAAAACGATACTGGGTTCGGGGGTGGTGGTTGCGCCGCCCACGACAGTACCATCGGGAAGGGTTCCTGAAAAAGCCGATAAACTGCTTAGTTGTTCGGAACTAATGTTTGCGCCATTAAGATTGACATTGAGGAAGGTTGCCCCACTCAGATCGGCATCGACGAAATCGACTCCCGATAAGTCACTCCCGGAGAAATTCGACCCCAAAAAACGCGCCCCCGCAAAAACCGCGCCCGGTAATTGGGTATTCAAAGCCGAGACATCATCTAAAATCGCGCCCGTGAAGTCGGTAAAGGTAGGTTCGTCAGAGGCGAGAGCAACGGTACGGGTTAGGGCTAGGCGAGGAGGCGCTCCTATAGTCCTGTCTAGATTGGCACCCGTCAGGTTGGTATTGGTGAAATTGGCACCAGTTACATTAGAATCTCTTATGGTTACATTCGTCATGTTGGCACTGGTGAAATTAGTCCCCAATGCTCGGACGCGAACCATCTGAGCGTCACTCAGGTTGACATTGGTGAAATCGGCATCATTTAGAGTCGCAGCGAACATGTTGATCCGAGTTAGATTAGAATTGCTCAGATTCGTCCTCGTGAAATTCCCCTTGGATGCTATAGCATCAGTCAGATTTGAGCGGCTCATATCGGCATCGGTCACATCAGCAAGACCTAAAAAATTAAGTTCGTCGAATCGAAAACCAGGACGGTTGAGACCGCTTAAATCACATCCATCATTACACTCACCAGTGAAATCCAGTATTTGTAAATCTCTTGAATCGAATGCTAGAGCGGGTAGGGGCAGAGAAACTATCGCGGCTAAACCGAGGGGTAAAAGCCACATTTTCTGGACAATAGACGGTAATTCCATTTCTTATTCCTCAAATGATGTTTATTTTCGGGACGCGATGAACGGTTTAGGTTCTTTCTGGGGACTGCGCTTGACATTCTTATGAATTAAGCGTTCCCCAACTGCGTCTGGAGGATAGGATTTTTGGTTTCTAGGGTACTCCCAAGCACCTATAAGGTTATGAAGTTGTCATTGGTAGAGGATTTAAGTGCTTCTCAACCTCATTTGGTTACTCTTACCAATGTCAGTCGTTCCCCGATTTCTCGGTTTAGACCGAACGAATTGCACTTTTTGTTAAGTAAGCGAGCAAAATTAAATTTTTAGGTGAGGGTAGGGAATAGGGAATAGGGAATAGGGAATAGGGAGTAGGGAATAGGGAGTAGGGAGTAGGGAGTAAGAATAGGGAATAGGCGAATAGGGAATAGGCGAATCGGGAATAACAATATAAAATGTGTCATTTAACTGACAAAAGGGGGGAATAAGCAAAGGAAGCTCAAACAGTTGCACATCGCGTTAGGTACTTGTTGATTTAGTCGCATGGCTTGCATTGGTGAATGTTGAGCTTTTAGGTTACTCTCGCTTTGCACGAATCGCTCATTTACTTTCGATCGCATTTAACTTTCTCTACCCCCAAGTAACTAATAGTTTTCAGCAATAGTTCTCGATCCGTAGTTTCGAGCGAGCGGATAACCAGCATCGATGTCTTCATATCGATCTTGAATTGAAGTATCTTCAATTTCCCATTCCAGCAACAATGGATGCCAGGGTTGCTCCTTCCAAATGCTAAAGCCAATGTTGTTATTGGGGTTGAGTGCGTCGATCGCTTCTATGAATGCGATGTCTTGTGGAGGATTTAATTGAAAAATCTGACACTCCAGCAAGTCGTCGTCTTTGCATAAACGTTCATCCCGTCTATGTTGTGAAGTCTGCTTCGCTGTTGGGTTGGCAATGAGTACCACAGATTCATTAGGTAGCCAATAGCGGAGAGCCGGAATCGATTCTAAGATATAGGCAGTATTGTTCTGAGTGTTACTGGCGTTGAACGATCGCAATCGATTTGTTAATTCCTCGATCGCGTTTTGGCATTGCAATTTTAAAGACTCGTTGTTCTTAATTCTGTAATTGAGAGGTGACAGATCGTATTTCTCAATAAAATACTTGACTTCATCGAGATCGGGATAGTCATCTCTACTACCCTCTGAAGGATATGCTTTGTGCATATACTGATACCAATCGTCAAACAGTTGCTTTCGCAGCGATTCGATTTCATCATCATCGCGATCGCACTTCTGCTGTAGAATATTCAACTCATTGAGTAAATCGGCTAGTTCCTTTGGCAATGTAAGTTCGGTTTCATCATCATCGCGATCGATT
>JALOOL010000046.1 GCA_025454425.1 Hydrococcus sp. Prado102
GTGCCCAAAACCCCGACGGAAGCAGTACGATTCAACTGACAACAGCAGCCAACATTTCGGACCTCATTGAAGCATCGTTCGAAATGGAGACAGGGAACGGAAAGCCGGAAATTTCAATGGGCTTTCTGACCAACGAAGATGCATCGGTCCGCCCGTTGCCGCTTCATCGGTTCAAGCTCCCATGGGTTGACCTGCAGCCTGCAGATACTGAACCATCGTCGCCGCCGGCAATCGCTGAACTGGAGGGTGGAAGCTGGGGGCGGGGACGCAGAGTCTTCCACAGCGAAGCGGCGGGATGTTCAAAGTGCCATTCGGTGAATGGCGGAGGAGCCACAATCGGTCCGGATCTTGGCAATCTGGTCTTCCGCGATTATGCATCGGTGCTGCGAGACGTGCAGACTCCAAGCTTCGCGATCAACCCTGACTATATCGGACACATCGTCGAGATGTCTGATGGCAAAGTGCTGACGGGCGTTCTCCAGACTCGTGAAGGAAAGCTGTGGCTCGGCGATGCTCAGGGAAAACAGACCGAACTTGATCGAGCAGAGATCGAAACGCTGAAGCCATCGCAGGTGTCGGTGATGCCTCAGGGGATTGTCGAAAAGCTGACTCCGGAACAACTGAAAGATCTGCTGACATTTCTTCTGACTCCGCCGCCCAGGATGCCATTGGATTCACCGTTGACGGCACCTCCGCTTCGAACACAGGCGGAAGTGGCAGCGGCGCTGGAAGGAAGCCAGCCAGTCGCGGCGCTGCGGCCTCTTCACATGGTTCTGATCGATGGAGTCAAGGATCACGGTCCGGGCGAACACGATTATCCTGCCTGGCGATCTGCGTGGGAGCAGCTGCTTTCGTCCGCGGACCAGGTTCGAGTCACTGCGGTGCGTGAATTTCCGGATGACGAACAACTGAAGACAGCCGATGTGCTGCGATGACCGAGCAGACCAGTTCGCACAACGCATCGGTCTCGCCTCAAAGGGCGGTTCGATTGCTTATCGGCACGGACCACTGACGCTGGACATTCACAATACGGATCACCCGATTGTTCGAAACTTTGACCGGCTGCAGATGTATGACGAAAGCTACTGGAAGCTCTCCGGGAATCCACAGGAAGTCACGCTGCTGGCGACCAGCACCGAAGACGGCCAGCCGACGCCTCAGATTTGGGTGCGGGATCACAGGCCCGGACGAGTTTTCGTGAGTATTCCGGGGCACTACAGCTGGAGCTTCGACGATCCACTGTTCCGAATTCTGCTGCTTCGAGTTCTTGTCGCTTATCGACTTCAATTCTAACCAGGCGAGTCACGCGAACTTGCTTTTGCGTGCGACTATTGTAGAGGCGATCGCCCGGTTTTAAAGTTCCTGAATAGATGCGAATATAAGTTAGTTGTCCGAATTCGTCTTCTATGAGTTTGAAAGCTAAAGCGACTAGGGGATTGGAAGCGTCGGGAGCAACTTTGACTTGTTGTTGAGTTGTAACATCATCTGCTGTAATTGCTTCTCTATCGAGAGGAGAAGGGAGATAAAGCGTTACTGCATCAAGTAAGTTTTGGATGCCTTTATTTTTTACCGCCGAACCCAAGAGGACGGGGATAAATTCTAGATTTAGCGTTCCCTGACGAATGGTATCCCAAATTAATTGTTGAGGGATTTCTTCTTCGTTGAGTAATTTACCCGTCATCTCTTCTGAGAGAATAGAAATGCGATCGAGTAGTTTGTCTCTCGCTGCTCGTGCTTCTTCTTGTAACTGTTCGGGAATTGGTTTGATGACGAGATGTTCTCCATTTTCCCCTTCGTAGTAATGCGCCTTCATCTCGATTAAATCGATAATTCCTACAAAGTCATGTTCTAAACCGATAGGGTATTGTAGAAGGATGGGATTTAATCCTAACTTTTCTTGCATAGCTGCGATCGCGCGAAAAGGATTTGCACCGATGCGATCGAGTTTGTTGATAAAGGCTATCCTGGGAATGCGATAGCGCTTCATTTGTCTGTCTACGGTAATCGATTGCGATTGTACTCCCGCAACGCCATCTAGAACTAAAATTGCTCCATCGAGAACTCTGAGCGATCGCTCGACTTCGATGGTAAAATCGACGTGACCTGGAGTATCGATGAGATTGATTTGGGTATCCTTCCAAAAACACGTAATTGCGGCTGATGTTATCGTAATTCCTCGTTCCCGTTCTAATTCCATGTAATCCATCGTTGCGCCTTCGTCATCGCCTTTCACCTCATGAATTTTGTGAATTTTTTCGGTATAGAAGAGGATTCGCTCAGAAATGGTGGTTTTTCCGGCATCGATATGGGCGGCGATTCCAATGTTACGGATGTTTTGACGAGGCAGCATGGAAAGAACGTTTAGTTATTCAATAGCACTATCTTTAACGATGCCAAATCTAAAAGTTAGTTGAAGGGTTATTTAAAATTTCTTAGTCTAAGCTAACAAGCATTTAAATTGGGAACAGAATTGAGGCAATCGATAATAAAGTTATAATATGTTGCTTTGTAATAATTAACTTTTTTTACTCACGCAGAGGCGCAGAGGCGCAGAGAGAGGGGAGAGAGAAAGTAAAGAGAAAACGTGAAAAGCTACCAGCAGTTAGGTTGAAGAAGTACGCGAAAAGGTTAAAGTCGCGATCGCATCTTTAGAACGAGGAGGAGAACGAGATGAAGAAAAAGTTATTGCCGAATTTTTAGAAAGATTTCAGAAAGCGCGAGAGGATCGCGGATGAGTCAGTACATTCTCGCAGATGAAGCAATTGAAGACTATTTTAATTGTAGAATTCACATGCTCGACAGAATCAACTCAGTAACAACAATAAAAAAATTTATAAAACTATGAACATTAGCAATTTTATTTCCAATAATTTTATAGGCATTTTAGGTATTTTAAATAGTGTCTATATTGATATCTGTGTTTATTAATGATGCTCCAGGAAAAGCAATAATAATAGCAGAGATTATTTCATTAATTTCATTAATTTTGTTAGGAGCTTTAATTTTTAATAAATATCGATGGAGATATCAGCGAAATCTACCTAAAGAATACATTAGCGTTCTGGAGCAACCTTGGAAAATTTGACTAATTAGATACATACAAGCGATCGCAACTTAACTCTTACTTTCTAACATCTGCCAAGCCAATTTAGCCGCCCCAACTATTCCTGCTTGATTGCCTAATTCTGCTTTGACTAACTCCAATCCAACGCGAGAACTCGGCAAGACTCTACGTTCGATTTCTGCGAGAGTTGTTGGAAAGAAAAATTCTGCACTCGCACTTATGCCACCGCCAATAACAACAGCTTCTGGTGCTAATACATAAATCGAACTTGTTAATCCTGCACCTAACAATCTTCCATATTCTTGCCAAAATGCGATCGCTTCTTTGTCTCCTGCTTGCGCTAATTTTCCCCATTCGGCGGGTTCTTTTCCCGTGGCGCGGCGAATTGCTTGTACTGAGACATACTGTTCTAAAGAACCTTGATTGCCACTATTACAAGGCGGCCCATCTGGATTTAAGGTAACTAATCCTAACTCGCCAGCAGCGCCTTGATGTCCGACAAATAACTTGCCATCGAGGACAATAGCGCCGCCTACACCCGTTCCTAGCGTCAATAGAATGAGATTTTTAAACCGTTTCCCCGCGCCTAACCAAGCTTCTCCCAATCCAGCACAATTGCCATCGTTGGCGATAATTGTTGGGAAACCCGTTTTTTTCTCCAACCATTCTGCTAGGGGAATATCTGTCCATCCGCTAAGGTTGATCGCTACTTTAGCAATGCGTCCCGCCGCATCAGCAGGCCCAGGCGTACCAACTCCCAAAGCAAGACAATTTTTCTCGACATTTAATCGTTCTACTGCGGCAACGATAGCATCGATTACTGCTTCTGGGGTGGCGGGTTGAGGAGTGGGAATAGTTATAGAATCGATGCAAGTTCCATCTTTAAGAAATCGTCCCAATTTAATTGCAGTTCCACCTAAATCGATCGCGATCGCTTCTTCTTGTGGCATTCTTCTCAAGTCTTTCTAATTTTAATTGATAACTGATATACAAACGCGATATATTGCGTCTCTACTTTAACTGGTAAATGCCTACCCAAAGAGAAATTTTAACTTGTTGAAGCTGTCAGGGATAGGTTTCATCATAACGAACGTCTTCTCTGTTCCCAAAAACAGAAAGTGGGGAAGAAGTCGAGAAGGTTATAGAATATGAGATAATTTGTTACAGTTCTTTTAATATTTGCTTAGTCAAGGCAATGAACGAGCGACCTGTAGAGAAAACGCTGGCAGAGCAAGCTCTGGCAAGCCACGAATGTCGGGCTTGCGGATACGTTTACGAGCCAAGCAAAGGCGATGGAAAAAAAAATATCCCTGCTGGAACGCCTTTCGAGGAGTTGCCGAGCGATTGGCGCTGTCCGGTTTGCGGAGCTAGTCGTTCTGCATTTGTCAATATTGGCGCGACCAACGTTCCCTCTGGGTTTCAAGAAAATCTCAATTATGGTCTTGGCGTTAACCGTTTAACTCCAGGACAAAAAAACCTTTTAATTTTTGGCGGATTAGCACTAGCTTTTCTTTTTTTCTTGAGTATGTATGGTTTGAGTTAGGCAGAATTTTTATCTTCGATTCAAGTGCAAGCCCTGCTCCCGCAGCGGCAAAGCAGATTGTACTCATAAAACCTACGTCAGGGAGAAAGCTAAGTTAAAAATTCCGACCTGCGATCCAATCGTTTATGATTATCTTCATGAGAAAGCTGAAACAAATTTTAATATTAATTGCGGTTTCTTTATTCTGTATTAGTTGCAGCAAAGTCCCCTCTACCAGTTACAATCCCTGGACGCTTGTTTCTCTAGAAACCGATTCTAGCTTTGCCGATGTTGCCTTTACTGACGACCCCAATCGAGGTTGGTTGGTTGGTTCTCAAGCAGCGTTGTTTGAAACGACCGATGCTGGAAAAACTTGGCAAGAAAAAAAGCTAGATTTGGGAGAAGAAAAAGCAAGCTTTAATTCTGTAAGTTTTAGCGGACAAGAAGGGTGGATTACCGGAAAACCCGCTATTTTACTGCATACAGAAGATGGCGGGACTTCTTGGTCGCGCATTCCCCTCAGCGAAAAGTTACCAGGCGCTCCCTACAGCGTCGTAGCGCTAGGTGCTAAAACAGCGGAAATGGTGACAGACTTGGGGGCAATTTATAAAACTACCAATGGCGGTCGTACTTGGCAAGCTCTCGTCGAAGGAGCAGTTGGAGTGGCGAGAACGATTTCTCGTTCGTCTGATGGTAAGTATGTTGCTGTATCTGCTAGAGGCAACTTCTACTCGACTTGGGAACCCGGACAAAGCGAATGGACTCCTCACAATCGCACGTCGTCGCGCAGATTGCAGACGATGGGATACAGCGATGACGGACGGCTGTGGTTGCTTGCTAGAGGCGGTCAAATTCAATTTGCTAACCCCGATAATCCCGATGAAGAATGGGGAGAAGTTATATATCCCGAATTTTCGACTAGTTGGGGATTGCTAGATCTAGCTTCTAGGGTTCCTGAAGAACTATGGGTAGCTGGCGGTAGCGGCAATCTATTGGTAAGCTTTGATAATGGGAAAACTTGGCAAAAAGACAGAGAAATAGAAAATACCCCTTCTAATCTCTATAAAATTGTCTTTGTCAGCCCTGAAAAGGGATTTATTCTGGGTCAAAAAGGTGTTTTACTTAGATATGAACCGCCATCCCAAACAGCATAAAAACAAGGTTGTAGTTGTTCGTGGGGTCGGCAGTTTTTATCGTCTTGAATAGATTTAAACCGATAACAATAGGAGGATAACATCAAATGTCTGGTAGCACTGGAGAACGTCCGTTTTCGGATATTATCACTAGCGTTCGTTACTGGGTAATTCATAGCATTACCATCCCAATGTTATTTATAGCAGGATGGCTGTTCGTCCAAACTGGACTAGCATATGATGTATTTGGGACACCTCGCCCCGATGAATATTACACCCAAGAGCGTCAAGAACTACCGATTATTACCGATCGCTTTAAAGCTAACGAACAAATCAAGGAATTTAACCAGTAAATTGTTTTAAAAAAAGGTGAAGGCAATGGCAACTCAATCTCCTAATCAACCCGTTTCATATCCCATTTTTACGGTCAGATGGCTAGCCGTTCATACCCTAGCCGTTCCCACTGTATTTTTCATAGGCGCGATCGCGGCTATGCAATTTATCCAAAGATAGGAGCAAGTCATGGACAGAATTAAAAATCCTAACAGACAACCTGTAGAACTTAACCGAACTTCTTTATACTTGGGTTTACTGCTGATTGCAGTCCTTGGTATTCTATTTTCCAGTTATTTCTTCAACTAATTGAAGAAATATTGGCATTTTTTCAAGAGTAATTAGGAGAACGTAATCTATGTTTGCAGAAGGACGCATTCCCTTGTGGGTTGTTGGTGTTGTTGCTGGTTTAGGCGTAATCGCTGTTGTTGGACTTTTCTTCTACGGTGCCTACGCTGGTTTAGGCTCTTCTTTGTAGAGTAAAATTCCTATTAAAATCAACGCTTAAAACCATACTATAACTAAAATACCGCCCGTTTCTTGTAAATAGGCGGTATTTTAAAGTTCAAAGTTCAAAGTAAATATGAAGGCAGAGGGACGGGGCATACAAGGTGGCGAGGAGACCTCGCCACACAGCCCCTCCAGAGGGCAGAAGGTAGAAATAAGGATTTTCGCCATTCCCCTTTTCCCAAATAAAAGCGAGAAGTTTACTAAAGATTGTTTCTTTGTAACGCTCCACCAATAGCTAAAAGTCCCAACAAACCCAGCGCTGATATTAAAGAAGGTTCTGGCACGCTTTTTACCCCCAGCGAGTCCAAAGCGGCATTGGCGATGAGGCGATGTCCTTCAGTAGTAGGATGCTGATTGTCCCAAAAAACAAAAGCTTTGGGGTCGTTTGCTAAAGCGGTGTTGCAATTGCGTAAACCAGCCAAGTCAGCAGAGTCGATAATCGGAAAATCGAAATTCGTACAATTGTCGGTTGCGTTGGAAAAACCAAATCTGGCTGGGTCGTTACGAACATTTTGAAACAGAGAATTGACATCCAAACGAATAAAGTTAGTTCCAGAAAACTGCTGTTCTAAGCCAGCTATGCTTTGAGCCAACAAAGCGTTGTGATTGCTAGTCAATTGATTGAGTAGTGCTTGCTGGGAGCTACCGACGGGAAGATCTCCCAAATTTGGTAAATTAGCGATTACAATATTACGAGCGCCAGATTGAGCGAGCGTTGCAAGCGCATTGGATAAGTTTCCGACAGTTTGAGAGATCTGAGCGGGAATCTCGTCAGGCGTTACCGGAGAGGACAATAGATCGATGTAATCGTTACCGCCAGCAAAGACAGTGTAAAGAGCATCGGGGTCGGCAGAACGACCGCCGAGCAAGTTAGTATACTCATCTATCTGTTCGGCGAGTCCGGGACTATCTACGTCAGGAAAAAACTGGTCTGCTATATTGTCCCTTCCAGTCTTCGCCCCACCAGTTGCAAAGTTAATACCTTGCGAGGGTATCGAACCATTAGAAGGTAATGTGGTAAACAGAGTTGGGTTTAATCCTAGCGATTCGCCCAAATAGTCTACCCAAACCGAGCCATTAGAAAACCGACCGTTAGTATAAAAAGGTTCGGGAGGAAAACCTGTAAGATTTAAACTATTTCCAGTATCGGAAGTGCTGTCGCCGAAGACGAACAGCGAATCGTACTGGGATGCAGCATTGGCTGGTAGCGTTGAGAAAGTAGCAAGCGCGATCGCAGTTCCTGTAACAGCCTTCAATACGGTTTTGATTGACATACAAATTTAAATTAACTATAACTACCAGTTTAATCTAGATTTTTTAGGATTTAATCGCCATTTTTGGCTTTAAAAGCTAATTATAAAGCATTAGCTACTTTAAAACAGGCTTAAAAGAAGCAAAACAAAAATTTTTGGTCTGCTCCTATATAAACCTGCCAGCAATACCTTTTAAGAAGCCGAACGTTTTTGGAACATTTTTCCTAAAAACAAAAGACCGACTGCACCCAAGACAGACACCGAAGTAGGTTCGGATACTGAAACAGATTGAGGCTCGATCGCCGCAGAAGTCGCAGACAATTGAGACAATGGACGAGACTGGCTATCTCCAAAAGCAGATTCAAGAGTATCGATAACCGAATCCGCGATCGTCTTGTGAGCACTCGTGGGTGGATGCTGATTGTCGTAAAATAAAAAAGCTTTCGGGTCTTTTTTCAAAATACGCTTGCAATTTAGCCAGCCAGAGAAATCGCCAACGAAATCGACATTAGGGAAATCTATGCCCGTACAGTTATCGGTAACATTGCTAAAACCAAACGCTTGTGGGTTTTCGGTAACTGCCTTAAACAAAGAATTCACATCAAAAAGAACGATTTCAGTATCTTCAAATTGCGGACTTTGGCTCAAATTGTCAATTGCCCCTGCCAAAACAAAATTATGAATTTGGGTCAATTCGTTGAGAACGTTAGGATCGACCCCTGGCACACTTTTAGCAAGAGGCGTGTCGCCCAAATTGGGCAAGTTAAACACGACGATCTTGCGAGCGCCTTTATCGGCTAGGGTTGTAATTGACGTTGATAAGTTATCAACAGTTTGAGAAATTTGGGCAGATAAAGCTTCAGGGGATGGCGAAGATGAAAGTAGCCCGATATAGTCGTTAGCTCCTGCCCAGATAGTATAAAGTGCTTCGGAATCGGCACTGCGATCGCCAAGCAAATTAGTGTAAGCTCCAATTTGTTCGCTTAATCCCAGGAATGACTCGCCACCAAGATTACCAGATCCGGTAGTCGCACCGCCAAAGGCAAAGTTAATACCGTCTTTAGGAATCGAACCATTGCCAAAAAAAGTCGTTTGAGCAAAGGTTTTTTGTTTAATGCCTAAGTCTTTTGCTACATAATCTACCCAGTTCGACCCATTAGTAAATCGTCCCTTTGAGTAATACGGTACGGGGGGAAAAGGCGTTAGTGGCGACTGCGATAAGCTGAAGCCAAAAAAATTACCCGTATCGGAAAGGCTGTCGCCAAAAGAGTAGAGACTCTTAAAATCTAAATCGGCGGCATTGACTGGCAAACTAGATAAGACAGTTAGAGCGATCGCTGCTTTGGTAAAGCTAAGTGAAAATTGATTCATCGCTAGATGCGCTTAAATCTATAGGTTAATTAACGGAATTTTTAGGTTAGGAAACAAACAGCGATTTTTAGTCTTAATGAAACACTAGTCTAGATTTTTCCACGTTTCCGATAGGATGGCTATAGGACTTAAAAATAATATTCAGAAATCTTGATGAAGATTTTACTCGTAGAAGACGACGAACGCATTACAGATGCTCTGGTCGAGGATCTAAGCGATCGCAACTACGTTGTGGAAGTCGCTAATGACGGACTCTCAGGCTGGGAACTAGCCGACACATTTACCTACGATTTGATTTTATTAGACGTGATGTTGCCCAGGCTCGATGGGGTTAGCCTGTGTAGGAGGTTGCGCTCCAAAGGTTGTACTACGCCAATTTTGATGCTAACAGCTAGGGATACAGTGGGCGATCGCGTGGCAGGACTCGATGCAGGAGCCGACGACTATCTCATCAAACCTTTCGACCTACAAGAACTCTCCGCCCGTATCCGCGCCTTGTCGCGGCGGGGCAGTTCTCCCCTACCTCCCGTACTAGAGTGGGGCGAGTTACGCCTCGATCCCAGCACTTGCGATGTATCCTATGGCAATCGTTCTCTAACGCTGAGTCCAACAGAATACCGATTGCTAGAATTTTTCTTGCGTCACGGTCGCCGAGTCTTCAGTCGGGCACAAATCCTCGAACAACTTTGGTCGTTCGACCAGATTCCAGAGGAATCGACGGTAAAAGCACATATTAGAAGTTTGCGACAAAAATTAGAATCAGTTGGCGCTCCACCCGATTTTATCGAGACGGTTTATGGTTTGGGCTATAGACTCAAACAGAAACCCTAACAGATTTTGCGCTGCCCGTGTGTTTATTATGATTTCTGGATGATGTTTCGAGATTTGCGCTGGCGTTTATTGGTGTCCTATTTAGTCGTGATGGCCGCGATTTTAGGCTTATTTGGGACGGGCGTTTATGTTTTTTTTAGTCGCAGTCTGTATCGAGAATTGGATAAAAAACTGCAAACGCTTGCCGAATCAGCTATTCCTTCTCTAAGTGAAGTTCAAAATAAAGGAGAGCGGTATTTTGAAGATGTTAATCGCGTTTCTTGGCACGATATCTTTAATCGCGATCGCCAAAGTGTAGAATGGTTCGATACAGAAGGTCAACTGATCGCCTCTAAAGGAACGCTCAAGATTGCGCTACCCCCGCGACCGGGTTTTTGGACGATTAAGCGATTGCAACAAAGCGGTCAAATTCGGACGTTTACTATTCCCATCTCTGGTAACGGTCTGAATTCGAGTTCTCCCTCGATCGATGGTTTTATTCGAGTCAGTCAATCGACACAGGAAATTGAAAGAATTCAAAGTCAACTGCTTTGGGGACTGGGAATGGGCGCGGTGACGACCTTGGGATTGGTCGGCGTGGCGGGTTTCTGGCTGACTCAAAAGGCAATCGAGCCAGTCGAGTTAAGTTTTGGCCGCCTCAAACAGTTTACCGCCGACGCTTCTCATGAGTTGCGCGGGCCTTTGACGGCGATTAAAGCTTCGGTTGATGTCATGCGCAATCATCCAGAGCGAGTTCATCCCAAGGATGCCAAAAAGCTAGCCGCGATCGCCAGCGCAACTAGCCAAATGATCTCGCTTACAGAAGACTTATTATTTCTCGCTCGCACCGATACGCCAGGTTCGATAGTTGGTGGCGAACGCATGACCATTGCGCTCGATGAAGTTTTGGAAGATTTGGTGGAATTATTCGAGCCTTTTGCTCAAGAAAAAGAGGTAGCGCTTAAGTATCGGGAATTAGCAGCTATATCAATTAATGGAGATCCCGCTCAATTGAGCCGTCTATTCTCCAATCTGATCCGTAATGCTATTCAATATACGTCTTCTGGCGGGAAAGTAGTGGTTCGCCTCATGAAAAATAACCGCTGTGCGATCGTCAGCGTCGAGGATACGGGGATTGGAATCGCTCCAGAAGAGTTACCTTTTGTCTTCGATCGCTTCTGGCGTGCGGATAAAGCTCGCGCTCGTCGCGAAGGGGGAACGGGATTGGGTTTGGCAATCGCTCAGGCGATCGCCATGCGTCACGGCGGTAAGATTAGCGTTACCAGTCGTTTGAAGATGGGTAGCTGTTTTAGCGTACATTTACCGTTGACTACTGTCGTTACTCCCTCTCTTCCTGCTAAGCTACAGCGAGAAGAATCGCTTCAGGAAGTTCGTGCTGAGTAAGTTTTTACAAATGCCATTAAGCTAAACAAAAGCGCTTTTGAAAGCTAGAATGATTGAAAATCATTGACGCGCTGACAGAAATTATGAACGGGATCGAAAATCGACTATCCGAGCGAAATACTCGTCCTTTTGGTCGCCGTATAATCATTTTTTCGGTTTTACTGTCGCTTAGTGCTGTAGCAGTTGTTTTGCTCTCAGAAGCGGTAGCGCCTACCACAACATTTTATGATGTAGAGTTTCCGGCTGGAGAAGTGTCTTTTGCCGATACTGTCGTTTCTTACGAACCAATCATCTATCTCAACGACGAGCGATTACCTAACGTTAGAGAACCTTTTAATAATCCCGTTAGCGCCCTTGGGGTTCCAAATTCTACCAACCCCCAACATCCACTTCCGTCTTTATCGGCTCGTCACGATGTTTCCCTCGGACTCGGCGGCAGCATTACGTTAAGATTTACGAATAATGCCTTGACAGGAAGTGGCGATATCAAACCCGATCTCTGGATTTTTGAAGCTGGGGAGAAAACCGAATCAGTCTTCGTTGAAATTAGTAAAGACGGCAAAACCTGGCAAGCAGTCGGTCGCACCGATACGAAGCATAACGGCATCGATATCGATGCGTTTGGGTGGGGGCCAGAAGATTATTTTTCTTATATCCGTTTAACCGACGACCCCGAAGAAAACGAACACGATGGCGTGTTAAGTAACGGTCAATGGATTGGCTGGGGAGGTGCGGATATCGATGCAGTAGGAGCAATTTCATCGGTTTCGCTCGTGTCTACGGTTTCTCATTCTTCTCCCTTGGCGATGCCATTTTCTAAAACAATTTTATGGATAGTTGCGATCGCGATCGCGGCAATTGCAATTGGATATGCGATTTATGTCTCGTTTCTAAAACCTAAGAGTTCTAAAAATGATTTTTGACAAAAAAAATCAAAGACAAAATACTTCGCCAGGATAAAGGGAAAAAATAAATGGCAGTTTTCCCCTTCCCCTTTCCCCTTTCCCCAAATAAAAACACGATTTGGAAAAATAACACTATTCTTCCACTGCACTAGTTTTTTTGAGCAAGACTTCCCCAGCCATCAAACGTTTAGCGGCATCGAGCAAAACTTCCTCGATATAGGGCTTGACAAAATAGCCCTTAGCCCCTTTATCAGCCGCAAGATTCTGCATTTTTTGGGCGCCGCGAGATGTAATCATTGCCATAGGAATCGTTGAGAGATTCTCGTCTTCTTGAATGCGCGATAGTAGTTCTAACCCATTCATTCTTGGCATTTCAATATCGCATAGAATCAAAGAGCAAGACAAACCAGAGCGAAGTTTTTCCCAGGCTTCTTGACCGTCGCGCGCCTGTTCGACGCTATATCCGGCTTTACTAAAGGTCATCGAAAGCATTTCTCGTACCATTACCGAGTCGTCTACGATCAAAACTAAATTTTCAGCTTTGCTTCGAGCCGGCGATTCTGTAGCGAAGTTGCTTTGCGATGAAAATCTAGAGACGAGTTGCGGGGCTTCTACTTCTGGTTCGATCGCTCTCGATACTCTGGTACTGCCAGGAAGCAACACTTCACCTCTGAGCATTCGTGCTGCGGCATCAAGCAAGTCTCTTTCGGTATAGGGTTTGGTAAAGTATCCGCTAGCACCTAATTTGGCAGCTACTGTCCGATGTCGTTGAGCGCCGCGAGAAGTCAGCAAGGCGACGGGAATAGAAGATAGTTTTTCATCTTGCTGGAGGTGAGAAAGTAACTCTAACCCATTCATTCTTGGCATTTCAATATCGCAGAAAACGATATCGCACGGCAAGTTAGATTGCAACTTCTCTAAGGCTTCCTGACCGTCGCGGGCTTGTTCTACGCGATAGCCAATTTTACTAAAGCTCAAGGACAATAACTGTCGAACCGTAATAGAATCGTCTACGATCAGAACAGTCGGTTCGCTTCTAACTTCTCCTTCCGAATGAATCGGAACGTAAGTTTTCTTCCACAAGCTGCCGCTGGTGTCGGTTCGCATCCGCCCTTGAGCGATTTCGATCAATTCGAGAACGTCGCCTATCGGCATGACGCTGCCATCGCCGAGTACGGTCGCGCCAGCAATTCCAGCCGTTTTAGGAATGGGGCCTTCAATTTGTTTGATAACAATTTCTTGTTCGCCCAATACCCGATCTACTTGTAGTGCCAGTAAATTCCCCGCGCTGCGCAGGATAACGATCGCGATCGCATCTTCTGGGGATTTATTTGTATAAGACTGTCTGCGACTGATTTGGCGATTGTAGTTGAGTAGTTCGTTAACGGTATAAATAGGAAGT
Organism: Hydrococcus sp. Prado102; assembly: GCA_025454425.1. Taxonomy (GTDB): domain Bacteria; phylum Cyanobacteriota; class Cyanobacteriia; order Cyanobacteriales; family Microcystaceae; genus Hydrococcus. The sequence goes on from JALOOL010000046.1 coordinate 13,708, forward strand.
TCCATTTCGCGCCAACGAACGCATTTACGTTCTTCTTCGTTGATGAAAATTTCGCTGGGCAAGTAATCTTTAGTATCTTCTACCCCATCGATGGGAAAAGCAATTCGCGATCGCTCGCTGACGCAGCACAATGCCTTACAAATACTCAGCGTCAGCGGTAGGCGAATTGTAAAGGTCGTTCCTTTGCCAATTGCCGAGTCGATACTAACCGTACCGCGAATTTCGCTGAGGTTGGTGTAAACTACGTCTAAACCTACGCCCCTTCCGGCAAAGTCGTCAGCGCTGTCTTTGGTACTAAAACCGGGGTGGAAGAGAAAATCGTAAACTTCTTGTTTGGTTAATGCTCTTGCTTGCGCCTGAGTAATCAGCCCTTTTTCAATTGCCTTAAATTTCACTCGTTCTGGATTGATTCCCGCCCCGTCATCTGAGACGGTAATCACGGTTTGGTTTCCTTGGATGAATGCCCGTACCGTTACGCGACCTTCGGGCGGTTTGCCGTTGATGGTGCGTTCTTCTGGGGATTCAATCCCGTGGGCGATCGCGTTGTTGACCAGGTGCGTCATTGGGTTGTAGAGTTGCTCCAAGATCATCTTGTCGATCAAGACATCTTTCCCTTCAACGATTAATTTCGCTTGTTTGTTGAGTCGGATAGAAACTTCTCGAATGGCGCGAGGCAGGCGGTCTGCGGTCTGAGCGAAGGGAACCATTCGAGATTTGGTCATGCCTTCTTGCAGTTGCGTGGTGACTTGTCGCAGGGTTCGCGTTACCTGGTCGGTATCGTCTACCAAAAATTGAATATCCGAGGTCGATTCTCGAATTCTGACGATTAGCTCGATCATTTCTTGAGAAAGCAAGTGGAAGCCCGTAAAACGATCCATTTCGAGAGCGTCTAATTCTCCACTTGGGTTAATGTCGTTTTGGGGCACTTCCGCAGCGGCTCGACCGCGATCGCGGCTAGCAAGCAACGCGCCTTCAAGTAGGGTACGCTCGTAGAGATCGTGCATTCTCGCGCCCATTTCGCTCAATCCCTGAACTTGGTTGAGCAAGTTATCCAACGATTGTCGCAAGCGTTCTTCGTCGTCTTCGAGGGCATTTCGCTTGACGACCAATTCCCCAATCAAGTTGCTGAGGTTATCGAGTTGCTTGACGGGTACTCGCATGGTTTGGTCGAACTGTTTGGTTTTAGGTGCGCGAGGACGGGTTTGGACTCGCGCACTGACGGCGGTTGCTGGATTGCTAAGTGAAGTTCCAATTGCGTCGGCTTGTCCTAGCAATTGTTCTAAGTCGCCAAATTCATCGTCTAAAGAAGGTGCGAGGACTGGATTGGCTGGTGGTAATGGATTGCCCAGAACCGTTTCTAAGTCAGCGAACATATCGGCATCGTCAAGTCCTAGTTGCTGCGTTTTGTTGGTGGGAGCGGCTATTGCCGGTTGCTCTAATAAGGCGGCTAAATCGTCAAACGAGTCTTCAAATTGATTTTCTGAGAATTCTGAAGCGATTGGTACGGTTGTTGTACTAGGAGTTTCTAAGACGTTCCAACTAGGCGAATGCAAAGGTGAATAAGATTCTTCAGCGTCATCTCCTGTAAGCAATTGCTTGAGTTCGTCCCAATCGCTAGAGAGCGTTTTAGAGTCTGTCTCGTTCTCCCTTATTTCTGAGAACGAGGATTCGGCTAGGGATTCTGCGCCTAAAAAGTTGCTTAATTCATCTTCAAGGGACAAGGATTCTAATGACGATGGCGCGGCTATGGGTTCTTCGGCTAGAAAACTTGCTAGTTCGTCTTCGAGCGAGCTTGATGTCGATGTGCTGGCTGGTTCGACAATATTTTCGTTGAGGGAGCGATCGCTAAAAAAGGTTGCAAAATCGTCGTCTTCATCAAACGACAACGATTCAGAAGCAAAGGATTTTTCGTTGAGGGACGATTCTACATCTGGGAAATCCGCCCAGTCTTCGCGAGCGTTTTTACTGTCTTTCGACCCACTTGCAGGGTTTTCTGAGTTCCAGGAAAAGTTTTCGCTAAATATTTCGCTGATTTCATCGTCCGAAGGAAGTTCAGAGAAGGTAATCCTTTCTGGAAGGTTGTTTGGGTTTTTACGAATTTCGCCCCAGTCTGGTGAGGAATCCTCGACAAATAGGTTTTCTATATCGTCAAAGCCATTGTTGGTAAAACTTTGAGCGGAATGACTGTCTAAATTTTCCAAAAATTCAGCCATCTCGTCATTTTCTAAGAAGTTGTCGTTTGCTTCGTTTGATTTTGGGTCGCGGCTCATCATGTCTCGATCCTGGCAAGTTAGTTTAAGTGTTTAATTTTAGATTGACAAAATAAATAGAATGTGTATTAAGAATGCCTGGCAAACTGCAATAAAATTTGCTTAATTTTTGAATATTTGTGTCTATATTTTTTAGTATTAACGCATTTGCTGGAAACCGAGCCAGCAAATCGTTTAGTTTCTTAAAGTTAAGATACCCAATATTGATTGGGAAAATACTATCTGCAAGATCTTTTTACTCTTCGATACGGTAGCCAAACTCTGCTAGACGCGAGCGAGATTGTCGCCACTTGGGTTCTACTTTAACAAAGAGTTTGAGATAAACATCTCCCGAAATGAGCTTTTGGATTTGCTGGCGGGCAGCAATCCCTATCGATTTAAGCATAACGCCATTTTTCCCGATTAAGATCCCTTTTTGAGATTCTCTCTCGACATTAATCGCGGCGAGAACGCGAGTTACTTTTGGCGTTTCTTCGACTTGTTCGATGACGACAGCAACCGAATGGGGAATTTCTTGGCGAGTGAGCAACAAGATTTGTTCTCGAATTAATTCTCCCATGATGAAGCGTTCGGGGCGATCGGTGACGAAATCGGGGGGATAATAATAGGGGCCGGGTTCTAGTGCGTCGATTAAGAGAGTTTGTAAGCTGTCTAATCCATCTTTTGTTAGTGCGGAGAATTTAGCGATTTTCCAGCGATAGGGTTCGGCGAGACGAGTATAGCTTTCATCGATCGCGTTTCCTTGTGAAGATTGTAAGTCTGCTTTGTTGAGTCCTAAAATAATCGGGGTTTTTGTTTTCTCTAGCAATTCGATTATATAGCGATCGCCGCCTCCCGCTTCTATCGAACTATCGACTAAAAATAGCACTACATCGACGGAGTTAATCGCGTTGACGGCATTTTTAACTAAAACTTTGCCTAATTCGTGATGGGGTTTGTGTATTCCAGGCGTATCGACAAAGATAATTTGCGCGTTTTCCGTGGTGAGAATTCCTTGCAAGCGATTGCGCGTCGTCTGCGCCACGGGAGAAACAATAGCAACTTTTTGTCCGACCATTTGATTCATCAGGGTCGATTTACCGACGTTGGGACGACCGATAATGGCAATGAATCCCGATTTGAATCCTGGCGGTGGAGTGGGAATAGCATATGTTAGCGATTGGTCGATGTTTTCAGAATTCATAAATTGAGAATTCCTAATACGTATTCGCCTTGATTGACCGAATGGTTAATAGAGAGGTCGAAGACTAATCCATCAGTTTCAGAACAGATATCGACTACGGTTGGCATTGCTTTATTTTTATTAAAGCTTAAAATTTGGTAGAGGCGATCGCCTGCTTTAACAGAACTTTTCAAAGCAACTCTATTTTGGATCGTGCCTCCAGTTGGCGCGTAATAATGTTTCATTCGATCTCTTTTGACTAATTGAATCTCGACAGCAGAAGAAGGCGAGTATAAATGCAGAATTCCTTGATAAACAAGATAGTTTTTTATTCCTTTTACTCCTTTTTGAACCGATTCGGGATTCATCTGCATTCCAGAACCGAGTTCTAGCGTCCACGATTCTAGATCGAATTTAATATTTTTCCCTAGTTTAAGCAATTGCTTTTCTAGTGCTAGCCAAGGTTTCATAAAGGCTTCGTCAAAAGCATCGCCATCATATTCTGTCATTAAAATGCCATAGTCTAAGAGAAAATATTTAGCACTTTCTTCTTTTCCCTCAAAACAGTAGAGATAATCGATTCCTAGATTGCTAGAACTATGAATATCGATGACGCAATCTGCATCTATACACAATGATTGTAATTGATATCTGTATTGTTCTCTGTAAGGAGTGCTACTGGGATTTTGGATTTGCTCTAATTGTTTGGCAAAAGCGAGTTTTTGGGTTTCTAAAAAGTTCTTTTTGATGGTTTCAATATCGAAGTCGAGTTGACTTTTTGCAAAAACTACTAAGTCTTTACAGTTTTTTTCATAGTCCCAGAAAATCCGATTCCAATTGATTCCATCGTAACTGTTAAATCGACCCGTAGAAAAAAAGTGGTTTCTTTGATTCGTTGCTGAAGGGTTGCAAGCAGGAACTAACCAAATCTCTCCAGTTAATTGAGTTTCATCTAAAGTTGTTAGAAATTCAATCAGTTCATGGATAACGGCGTTACCCACAATTTCCGAACCGTGAAGGTTAGATTGAAGATAAGCTTTTTTTCCAGGTTGTTTGCCAGTAAATTTATAAATCTGAATGGATAAGGTATCTCCAGAAGCTAGTTTGCATAATTCAATGGTAAAAATATTAGGATTCATATAATTCGGTTACTTTGCGATCTATTCGCTGGGGTGGGGTGTCTTATTTCGGAATTTTAAAATGTTCTCATAAGAACATTTTTATAAATTTTTTATTATTATCGTTTTTTTTCAACTATTTGAATTTTTTAGAAATATTTGATTTTTAATCGATTCCTCTAACTCAAAAAAAAAGTCAGTTTTTAAGCAATTGTATTAATTGCTTTGAGTTTATTTAATTAGATTTTACTCTGTTAGTTATGCGAAGATTAATTACAAGGGCGGGTTATGAACTCAAGTATTTCTGATAGTTGTTACGATCGCAGATTTTAAGTTCTATATTAATATCGGGTTGCCAAGTTCCAAGGTAGGTCAATAAACTATAGATGAAAATAATCATTCCGCTCATTTCGAGGGTTTCTTCTAGGTTAGCCATTAGTGCATAAATGATATCTTGTTGGCTTTTCCACTCGGCATAATAACTTCCTACCATTTCCATGCCTAATGAGCCACTAATATAAATGATGGCAGCTAAAAGAAAGCGATCGCGCGTTGGTTTGGGTAAATGTTGGACGAATTTCCAAAAATGTTTGGCAAACCAAATGACAAAAATCGTTCCAGGAATTACCCACATCGAATGAAGAAACCAAGGAAGGTTTAATTGTTCGGCTATTTCAGGAATAATGAAAATTTCGTGGATGCTAAATACTTCGTCAGCGGACATGAACCAGAAAATATAAGAAAGTGTTTTCCAATGACGATGGTAGCGAGCAGATTCGTCGTTTTTTCCTCGTGCAATAATTGTTAATAAAAAAGCGCAACAGGCAAGCATGAATGATTGAAACCAAGTCGGAATATTCATCTCGCGATCGAGATCTAACATTCTCATCCATTCTTCAAAGAAATCAAAAACGTAGGTACTGACTGCAAAGGCAATACTAAATACTGCTAAAATTGCGGCGATAATAGCTAGGTATTTAGCCACAGTGCGAGGAGAAAGATAAATAATAAATTTCACAATTGAGTTAATATTAGAGAACTCGATCTAGTATGCCAAATTGTTGAGAGATTGCGATCGCTTTTAACAGTTATTAGAAAGCAGGGTGTGAAGCGCGCAGCGTAACGCATCTCTTAATTAAGTCGTTCATTCGTTGGCGAGTTGTTTCCAAAGGACGTAAGCTTGCCCAAGGGACGAAGTGAAGGGTCGAAAGTGTTTTAATTATTGGTCATTGGTAACTGATAACTGGTCACTGGTCACTGGTCACTGAAAAAGTCTTCCTTGTCCTCCTTGTCTCCCTTGTCTTCCCACACTCCTCCTCTCTCTGCGCCTGGAGCGTGACGGCACTCAATGAGGCGAAGTAATTCGCCTCCCGTGCCTCCTCTGCGTGAGAATAAAGTTACTTCTCCCGTGCCTCCTCTGCGTGAGAATAAAGTTACTTCTTAGCAAGCAACAAAGGATCGTCCTCCCCAAAATACAAAAAAGAGTCAAGATTTCTCGTTTCCTGACTCCTTAAATATTAATTTTTATCGAACAACTCATCAACGCTGAAGAGGAATTTGTGGCGCTTCGCCTGGCAATCCCTTCGGAAATAGTAAATTTTCCGACTCGCCAGAAATCGCTACTTTGTCAACTAGCGATGGAACTGACTGTCTCAAATGCGCAGTCAATTGATTGGTAGTGGAATCGTAAATTTGAGTGACGATTTTTGGATAGAAACCAATGCCAATGACAGGAACCATCAAACAAGCAATAATAAATACTTCGCGAGGTTCGGCATCGATTAATGCTTGATGCGAAACGAGTTCTTTATTTTCAGGCCCGTAAAGCATTTCTCGCAGCATTGAGAGCAAGTAAATTGGGGTGAGAATTACGCCAACTGCCATCAGTAAGACGATAATAACCCTAAAAATAGGATTATAAGCATCGCTGGTCGCAAAACCTATAAATACCATCAGTTCTGCTACAAAACCGCTCATTCCTGGTAATGCTAATGATGCCATAGAACAAGTCGTCCACATGGCAAAAACTTTCTTCATTTTTTGTCCTACACCGCCCATTTCGTCGAGCATTAAAGTATGGGTGCGATCGTAGGTTGCTCCTACCATAAAGAATAGACTAGCTCCGATTAGTCCGTGGGAAATCATTTGCAGCATAGCGCCGCTAACGCCTATCTCCGTAAACGAAGAGAGTCCAATTAACACAAATCCCATATGGGAAATTGACGAGTAGGCAATTTTTCGCTTCAGGTTGCGTTGGGCAAATGAGGTAAGGGCGGCGTAGATGATGTTGACAACGCCTAAAATTACTAAAATAGGTGCAAAAATCGCGTGAGCATCGGGCAGCATTCCCGCATTCATTCGTAGTAGCGCATAACCGCCCATTTTTAGGAGAATTCCAGCTAGTAACATATGCGCAGGTGCGGTGGCTTCTCCGTGCGCGTCTGGAAGCCAAGTATGCAGGGGAAAGATGGGCAGTTTGACTCCATAGGCAATTAAAAAGCCAGCATAGAGTAATAATTGCACGTTGAGCGGGAAATCTTTGGCGGCGATCGCACTCATATCAAATGTTACCGTATCGCCATAAAATGCCATCGCCAATGCGGCTACCAGGATAAATAAAGAACCGCCTGCGGTATAGAGAATAAATTTGGTGGCTGCATACTGACGGCGCTTTCCGCCCCAAATTGCCAGAATTAAATAAACCGGAACTAATTCTAATTCCCAAACCAGGAAAAAGAGCAACATATCTTGAACGGCAAAGACGGCGATTTGTCCCCCGTACATTGCCAGCATTAGGAAGTAAAATAGCTTGGGTTTAAATGTCACCGGCCAGGCTGCCATAATGGCTAGCGTTGTGATAAAACCCGTTAACAGGATTAAGGGCATCGACAAACCATCTGCCCCTACCGACCATCTCAAGTCAATTTGAGGAAGCCAAGTATAACTTTCAAATAATTGCAATCCTGGGGTGCTGAGGTCGTATCCTGTATAAAAGGCATAAACGAGTAAGGCAAAGTCGATTAGCCCCACCGTAAGCGCATACCATCTAATTTTTTTCGCCGTTTTTTCTTGTTTTTCTTTGTCTCCCTCATCTGGAAACAAAGGAATCGCAAGCGCGGCGACTATGGGAAACAAAATAATAGCTGTTAGCCAAGGAAAGTTAGTAACGTTCATCGCTGCTTACTAAATGTTTATCAAAACTCGGTTTTAGGAACTGGGCAGTTTGGATTGTCCATAACCTCAAAACCCTCGATCGCGTGCGGGACTTATGAGTTAAGTTACCGCTACACCAGAACCAATCTAACAGTATTTATTCGCTCAAGGTATTTTGACAAGATTAAATTTAGCTTTTAAAAGCGATCGCTCGCCTCTGGCGGTGGGCGGATATGGGGCGTTCAAGAGGCGCGATCGCACTCAATTGTCATGCAGCACAACGGCATTGAAGAAAGCGGTGCAGACGCTTAGTGCCTCATGAATTACGAATTATTTGGTCAAACTCTACTAATTTTATTGAAGGGATAAAAACGAAAAATCGCACGTCCGATCGCGTTTTCTTTCGGTAAAAATCCCCAAATATGCGAATCGTTACTGTTATTGCGATTGTCCCCCATGACAAATAAATGACCTGTCGGTACTTTTAAGGGAGATAAATTATAGTTCGGAAGAGCGAGGATATATTTTTCTTCTAAAGGCTCGTTATTGATATAAACGATTCCATCATTAACTAAAATCGTATCGCCTGCTTCGCCGATAACTCGTTTAATAAATGCTTGGTCTTTTTCATAACCCAGTTCTTGTAATTGTGAAGGCGGTTCAAATACAATAATATCTCCCCGTCTCGGTTCGTGTAAGTAATAAGAGACTTTTTCAACAACTAAGCGATCGCCTTCTTCTAGGGTCGGTAACATAGAGTCAGAAGGAATATATCTCGGTTCTGCAATAAAAGTACGAATAACAAATGCGATAACCAGCGCAATAATGATTATTTGTAAGTTTTCCCAAATCGAACCCCAAACATTAGATTTTTTAGTTATCTGACTTTGAATTTTATTTGGTTCGGATAGAGATTGTTTATTTTTAATTAATTCGTTTTCTTCTATTGTCATAATCTATATTTAGGAAATGGTGATTGGGGATTGGTGACTGGAGAATAGGCATTATTGCAACAGCGAACAAGCAACAGACAATAAAGAAACAAGATTTATATACAAATTCTCCCTTTTGTCAACCTTATCCTCCTTGTGTTCCTACGCACGCTATGCGCCCCTACTGATAAATGATTACTGTAATTGCGCTTTTGCTTTTTGCCAAAGACTTTCTAATTCATCTATGGTATAGTCGCTCAAAGGTCGTTCGGCAAACGTTTCCATTTTTGTGAGGCGTTGAATAAAGCGTCGATTTGTTCCCCGTAAAGCTTCGGATGGATCTAATCCATACCAACGCGCAATGTTAATTATGGTAAAAAGTAAATCGCCTAATTCTGCTTCTTGATGCGAACGATCTTCAGTTTCTAAAGCTTCTTTTAATTCTGCTAATTCTTCCTCAAATTTTCCCCAAACTCCTTCTACATTATCCCATTCAAATCCAGCAGAGGCGGCTTTACGAGAGATTTTCATTCCCGCCATTAAAGGTGGTAGAGTACGCGCGTAGCGACTGAGTTGGCGGCTGAGTAATTGCGATTGTTCGGGAGATTCTCCCTTCTCTGCTGCTTTAATTTTTTCCCAATTGTCGCTGACTTGTTCGATATTTTCTACTGTTACGTCGCCAAAAACGTGAGGATGTCGGCGGACGAGTTTTTGAGCGATGCCTTGAGCGACTTCTTGTAAGCTAAACTGACCGTATTCGCTGGCGATTTGTGCTTGCAAGACGACTTGTAGTAATAAGTCTCCTAATTCTTCTACGATCGCATGGGGATTTTCAAGGGCGATCGCGTCTGCTACTTCATAGGCTTCCTCTATTACATAAGGAATTAATGTTTGTGGGGTTTGTGCTAAATCCCAAGGACACCCTCCATCGGGCGATCGCAATTTGGCAACGATTTCAATTAAATTTTGTAAAGCCGTCAGAATTGGTTGATAATTCGGGTTTGGCGTTTCTGCGGAGCTAGACATGAAGTGTACTCGCGTGAATTGTAAAGTATTATATCGTGCTATGCAAGAAGCCGTAGGCAACGCCAATGCAGTTAATCTAGAAATCAGCAGACAAAACGCTGCGATCGCTAGGCGTAGGCGTAGGATGGGTTGAGCGATAGCGAAACCCATCACCATAAGCTTTGTTGGGTTTCGTTTCTCTACCCAAGCTACTGAACCGTATCGCTAGATAAAGTAATAGACTTCTTGCTCTTATTCAGGGGAAAGGGGAAAGGGGAAAGGGGAAAGGAAGAAGAATTGATTTTAAAAGTATTTAATTTGATTTAATTTTTATTTATGCAAGAGGTCTAATGTTTAATGCTGCGATCGCTAGTTTCCAGAACATTTGAGAAGGTGCGCTTTACCGAGGACTTGGGCACATTAGACCTGTTATAAAAATCGATTTTCATCTTCGGTTGCGATCGCTACGCTCGCGCTCGTAAGATTGCAAAAATCAAAAAATCTAATTTCCCCCTTTTATAAGAGCAAAAAGTCTATTGAGGGGCAAGCTTGGCGAACCAATAAGCCCCTTTAAGTGCCGTCTGTCTTCCGTTGCTTAGCTCAATTCCAATTGCCTACTAAAGTAAAAGCCGCCCAATAGTAAGGATGGGATAAGTCCAGATTTCCTTTAGGAAATTCAGGTGGAAGTGGGATAGATTCTCCGCTTGCGAGTATCAGTTTTCCATTTTCAACGCGAACTTGCCCTTTGAGCATAGCTAGCTGTGCTTGTCGCAAAGCCTCTGCTTTATTAGAAGTTTGGCTGAAATCTTGATAAAACTGACTCATTAAACCTAAAGTTCCTAAATCGCTAACATTCCAAAGACTTGCTAGAACTGACTTCACCCCAGCAGCAACAGCTAATCCAGCAAAACCTAGTTCTGCATTGCGATCGCCTAAAGCGGTTTGACAAGCACTAAGAACTAGTAATTCAACAGGAGAAGAGTTAGACTCACTCCAACCGAGTCGATCGCTCAATTGTAAAAGTTGACTCATGCTAAGCCGACTGTCAGAAAATTGAATGTAAGATTTATCGCGATCGCCTGCTAGAAATTCGGCATGAGTGCCTAAATGAATTACTGCAAAATCTTCTCTTTCATTCTGAACTCTGAAGTTATTAATGGTAAATGCTTCATTCAAGAATTTTTCTCCTCGACGGGGATTGGCAGTAACCGTTTGTAATTCGACTGGCACTGCCGGAAGAGGAATTTGATCCTTAAATTCAGACGCTCCCATCGCTAAAATTGGTCTGTTTCTAATATCGACATAGCTGATATCCGTCAGCCCAAAACTGGGAATCATCCCTACTGCATATTTCTCAACTAAATACTGTTTGCCATCATGAAGCGCAGCAATTGGCAGCGATCGCAAACCAGTATCCATTGTGAATACTACAATATCAATGTCATTGGCTTTTAATTGCGCTTCAATCGGCGCAACGATCCATTGATATAACTGTTGAGAATATTGCAAATAATCCTTATCTCCTATTTTGAATTCATCGCTAATTTCATCCTGAAATTTCTTAACAGTTGCCAATAACTGTTGTCGCGGTACTGAAACTCTGTTCAACACCGTAAAACTATTGGGTTGAGTTAGCGTTTGTTTTTGTTGCCGC
>JALOOL010000047.1 GCA_025454425.1 Hydrococcus sp. Prado102
TCGCTTATGATGAAGAACAAGAAAGTAAATAAACTAGACTTTTATTCGCGAAACATTCTCGCGAATAATGTTTTATTTATACAAAAATGGGATGCTCCCTCCCTAATTTTGTTCCTTGTAAATTATTTTCTGTAATAATCCGTGCCAAAACTGGAAAGGCAGTAATTGACATAGCCGCGCCTAAAAATAAGGCAAAAGCAGTAAAAGAAACCGAATTATTTGAGACTAGAGGATAAAAAAATAATGCTAATAAACTTCCCAAGGAAAACGGGACGATAATACTTACATGAGAGGTTAAAATCGCGACATTGAGTTGACTTTTGAGATATTTTGGATTGAGTTCTAACCCAATCAAAAACATAAAAAAGATCAAGCCAATTTCTGACAAAACATTTAGAAAGGGTAGCGTTGAGCTAGGAAATAACAGATCGGCAGTAGCTGGCGAAATTAGACCCAATAAAGAAGGGCCTAACATAATTCCTGCAATAATTTCTCCGATAACTAGCGGCTGTTTGATAGCACGACACCCAATCCCCATGATTCGGGATAGAGCGATGACAAAAACGACTTGAACGAGAACGAGAATTGCTGTTTGCATAAAAGAATTATGAACGATAAATAATTGTTTTACATCGTTTCTTTAGATTGTTTTCAGATATAGTAAAATTTTCACAAAAAAATAATCTCATTCTCGAAAATCATTAAAAAAAAGATTAATAAAATAGAGTCAAATAATAATATTTAACTTCTGAGAACCATCGCTATTCCCAAGAAAATAACGAGTCCTCCTAATAAAGTTTGTCCGTTGAAACTGTGTTCTCGATATAACAACATGGCAAACAAGGCAACAAAGAAAGGATAGCTAATTTCAACTAAACTGACTTTAGTAGCAGTTCCCAGCGCGATCGCATTAAACGTAAAAAATGTACTTACACAGCCAGCCAATACAACAATGGCAATGAGGAAGATATTTTTGAGAGTAAAATAGTTTTTTAGCTGAGTCAGTCCCCATTCCGGTTGAAACCATGCAAACAGACAAGCCTAAACGAGCGTGCTAGCCATCAAATAAACTAGCATTACTAAATGTATGGGAATGACTTTTAAAAGTTGTTCGATAGTTGCGTATTGTATCCCCCACAATACAGCACAAGCGATCGCGTAAATAAACCAGAGATAATTTTGTAACATAATTAATTAAATTTGACCAAAAGGAAATTGGTCGCCGATTACTGAATTTATGCGATCGCGAAAATATTTTTATATAAAAACTTTACGAATTTGACGAACCTAACAAATTAATTTAGACCTACACAATTGATAACGAATACTTATAAAATAAAGGGAGAGTCATTCTAACGGCTCTCCCTATATATCAGGGTGCATCTACTGAAACCAGTCTACCACTTCGAGAGTTTGAGGGATAAAAACGGTAAAATTGTGAAACAATTTTACCTTTATCCCTGAAATTTTTTATCGATCAACTGATTCGTCAGCTTGGGATCGGCGCGTCCGCTAGTTTTCTTCATGACTTGTCCGACAAAGAAACCTTTCATATTTCCCTTACCGCTGCGGAACTTTTCAGCTTCTTTGGGGTTAGCGGCAATAATTTCATCGACAATTTTTTCGAGTTCGCCAGCATCGGAAATTTGAATCAATCCTTTCTTTTCTACTAATTCTTTAGCAGAACCCCCTTGGGTCAAAAGATCGGGGAGAATATCTTTAGCAATTTTTCCACTAATAGTTCCCTTCTCAATTAAATCGATTAATTCAGCCAAAATTTCGGGTTTGAGTGCAATTTCGTTAATACTTAATTTGTTATTGTTTAAATAAGCTGCCAGATCTTGCGTGACCCAATTAGCAACTAATTTCGCATTCACTCCCGTTGCGACTGCTGTTTCAAAATATTGTGCTACTTCGCGATCGTCAGTCAATACGCGAGCATCATAAGCAGATAATCCTAATAAAGATTCGTAGCGATCGCGTTTTTGTGCGGGAAGTTCTGGGATTTGTGCTTTCCACTTTTCTAATTGTTCTGCGGACACTTCAATCGGCGGTAAATCGGGTTCGGGGAAGTAGCGATAATCGCTAGACCCTTCTTTGGATCGCATACTAATGGTACGTTGACCGTTTTCTTCCCAAAGGCGAGTTTCTTGAGAGATTTTTTCGCCGTTTTCAAGTGCCTCGATTTGTCGTTCGATTTCATAATCGATCGCTTTTTGAATGGCGCTAAAAGAGTTCATATTCTTAATTTCCACCTTCGTGCCAAACTTTTCTTGTCCCACGGGACGGATAGAAACGTTAACATCGCAACGAAGAGAACCTTCCTGCATATTCCCATCGCTAATGCCGAGGTAGCGAACCAGGCGACGCAATTCTTGTGCGTATTCTGCCGCTTCTTGACCGGATCGCAAATCGGGTTCGGAGACGATTTCGAGTAAGGGAACCCCAGTACGATTGAAGTCTACTAGAGAATGAGTAGAACCTGAAAGGCGATCGCTTCCCGCATGAACGAGTTTTCCTGCATCCTCTTCCATATGCAGGCGAGTAATCCCAATGGTTTTGCGCGTCGATCCTCCCGTTTTCTTATCAACTAACTCAATTTCTATAAAACCGCGTTCGACGATTGGCAAATCGTATTGAGAAATTTGGTAATTTTTGGGTAAATCTGGGTAAAAATATTGTTTTCTATCAAATTTACTGTGTTGCGCAATTTGACCGTTAATAGCAAGTCCTAATTTGACCGCAGAGGCGAGAACTTCTTCGTTGAGAACGGGTAACACGCCAGGATATCCCATGCAGACGGGACAGATATTGGTGTTGGGGGGACTATCAAAGTTGGTCGAACAAGCACAAAAGATTTTACTTTTCGTGTTGAGTTGACAGTGAATCTCTAGACCGATGATAGCTTCATAGTCAGTTTTAGCAGGCGTTGCAGTAACCATGTGCAATTAACTAATCAAACATACCTTAGACGGCTCTATTGTAGCTCGTGTGGGGAAGTCAAAAGTCGAAAGTCGAAAGTCGGAAGTCGGAAGTCGGAAGTCGTAGAGACGCGATATATCGCGTCTGTACAGTCGGAAGTCGGCGCTGCTCGCCCTATCGGGCTGCGCGGCGGAGTACAGAACAAGAAAGGACATTTACTTTGAACTTTGAACTCCTGAACTTCTAATTCTTAATAAGAGTTTTCTGACATTTTGTTACAAAAATGTAAAATACGATACAGAATAATTTGATGTTTTTACTGCGAACTGTTAGTTTAGCAATAGGAGAGGGAACAATAAAACTAGAAGCGCCTAAGACAGTTCTTAAGTTTGTTAAGTGTCAAAGCCTAGTTTGTCAACCCTACAGTTAATCGGAGGTTAAGTTAGAAATGAAACTTATTTTTCGCGGTGCCAAATACGAATATGAACCCGTCATGTCAGAAGTTGTTGATGACGGCATCCAGGGAACTTATCGAGGCGCACCCTCGACAATTCATTACCACCAACAACAATCGCGCCGTCAAAAATATTCCCAAGAACTGATTTATCGCGGCGTTCATTACCGTAACGTTTAGAAATAGAGTATCAAAAAAAATTTCATCGCAAGACGCGATCGCAATCAGAGGTAAAAGATATGAGACTATCTTACAGAGGTGTTAATTACGAAAAAGAGCTACCAACTTTAGAAATGACTGAAGGAGAGATTGGTGGCAAATATCGGTCGCAAGACTGGACTTATCGCTATCCTAGACATATTCCCCAAACGAAGCCTAAATTGTATCGACAGTATCGAGGGGTCGCTTACAGCACCAATCCGATTCCTAAAGAAGGAGAAATTTTTGTTCCTCAGTGGGGTTCGACAGATGTATATTGTCCAGTTCCCGCGCAACCGCAGACAGTTGTTGTTAGCGAATTTTCTAAAACTCATCTAGACAACCTGCGTCGCAATTTAGAACGTCGCTTACTAATTGCTAGAGAAAGTGGCGATGAAAACTTAGTCAATCTTTTGAACAAAGAATCTCAACAACTGGCGCTAGATAAATAACTGACTGCGCGGTATAAATTTTAGCAACCGCGCAGCCATTAGCGTAATAACTCAAACAATTTTTTAAAATATTTATAGGACTTACGCGCAAACTCAATTTTTTTATACTACAAACATTAAAAACTGTAGGGGCTTTCCAGTCGGAAAGCCCCTACAAAATTTATACGTCTTTAAAGCAAGCGTCTAACTTACCGCCGAGGGTTCTTTGCTGCTAAAAAAGGCTTTTAGCACCTGTTCTGAAATTTGAGAACCAGTCAATCCCAAATCGACGAAAGACTCTTCTGGTTTGGCATGGTCTACTAACTTATCGGGGATACCAAAACGCTTCACCGGAACCAAGATATTGTTATCCTGTAAAGCTTCTGTCACCGCCGAACCAAAGCCGCCCATCAAACAGCCTTCTTCCAACGTAACCACCTTACCGATACGCTGCGCCAAAGGCAGAATTAATTCCGTATCCAAAGGCTTGACAAAACGAGCATTAATAACTGTTGCTTCAATGCCGTGTTCGCTAAGAATTTCAGCCACTTGCATTGCAGTATTAACCATCGTGCCATACCCCAGAAGCAAGACATCATCGCCATTGCGGAGAATTTCGCCTTTCCCGATGGGTAAGGGTTCCCAACCCTCTTCCATCAAAGGAACGCCAACTCCGTTCCCTCTCGGATAGCGCATCGCAATAGGGCCGTTAGTGTAGTTAATTCCCGTCACAACCATCTTCTGCAATTCCGCTTCGTCTTTGGGTGCCATAACGACCATATTGGGAATGCAGCGCAAATAAGCAATATCATACATTCCTTGGTGCGTTGGCCCGTCAGCACCGACAATTCCTGCCCTGTCCATACAGAAGAACACGGGTAAATTTTGGATGCAAACATCGTGAATGATTTGGTCGTAGGCGCGTTGCAAGAAAGTTGAGTAAATTCCTACCACCGGACGCATTCCCTCGCACGCCAAACCCGCGGCCAATGTAACGGCGTGTTGTTCGGCAATCCCGACATCGATATACTGTTTGGGAAGTTTGGCTTGGAGTTTATCCAATCCCGTACCCGTTCCCATCGCCGCCGTAATGCCGATAATTTTAGGATTATTAGCGGCTAGCGTGGTCAGCGTATGACCGAAAACTTTGTAATAGGTTGGGGGTTTGGGTTTACTCGAAGGGATGGGTTTGCCTGTCGCCAAGTTAAAGGGATTTTGGGCGTGATAGCCTACTTGGTCTTTTTCGGCGACTTCGTAGCCTTTTCCTTTTACTGTAGCAACGTGTACGAAAACGGGGCCGGGAACTTTGTGCGCCTGTTTGAAGGTTGAAATCAGTTCTGAGAGGTTGTGACCGTCAATCGGGCCAAAATAAGTGAATCCTAACTCTTCAATCACCGCCCCTACTTTTGGAACGGCAAGCCGTTTCATTCCTTCTTTAACGCGTTCCATTTCTGGGGTCAGCGATTCGCCGAAGAAAGGTAAATGTTTAAATTGTTCTTCTAAATTATCGGAAATAAATTGAATCGGTTCGCTTAAGCGGACTTTATTAAGATAGCGAGAAATTGCTCCCACGTTCGGAGAAATTGACATTTCATTGTCGTTCAACACGACCATTAGGTTCGTGTTGGGTAAATGTCCGGCATGGTTGATGGCTTCTAATGCCATACCGCCTGTAAGTGCCCCATCGCCAATAACCGCAACGACTTTGAAGTCTTCTCCTTTGGCATCTCGCGCCAACGCCATCCCTAAAGCCGCAGAAATGCTAGTGGAGGCGTGTCCGGCCCCAAAATGGTCGAATTTGCTTTCGCAACGTTTGAGATAGCCTGCAATACCGTCTTTTTGTCGCAGGGTATCAAAGCGGTGATAGCGTCCGGTTAACATTTTGTGGGGGTAAGCTTGATGTCCTACGTCCCAAGTAACTTTATCTCGTTCGAGGTCGAGCGTTTGATACAATGCGATCGTCAGTTCGACAACTCCCAGTCCTGGGCCGAGGTGTCCGCCACTCGCTGCGATGGTTTGTAAGTGTTTTTCTCGAATTTGACGGGCAACATCCTCTAGTTGACGAAGTGACAAGCCGTGCAACTGATTTGGATGGGTAATTTCACTTATATGCATATCGGCGTGTTCTCTCAAAATTTTCGACTCACCTTTTTCAGTTATCAGTTATCAGTTATCAGTTATCAGTGGTAGAGACGCAATATAATCGCGTCTTTACGGGAGTTCAGTAGTTCAGGAGGAAAGTAGTAAATATTCCCCCTTGTCCTCCTTGTATAGGCGAAGGACGCGCCCCTACTCCCCAATCACCAATCGCCATTCACCAATCGCCAATCACCGAACAGGCGCAGTCGAGGAACTGTTGCTTGCTTCTAGATTTAGCTAGCTTTAGGGCAAAGTCGAACTCGGCTATAGTTTGTCCTCTAGCTATTCCAGTCGCGATCGCAACCAATATAGATTATGCCAGAGCAATCTGGCTTTTTTCTGAAGAATCTAAAATTTAAACTGATGCGATCGAAAACTAAATATTAATGAAGTTAAATCAAGGATGAAAACCACCATAAAAGACAAAAAATCAGGATTTGTTAAAAATTTCTCTACCTACGCTTACGCTTTGTGCTTATTATTAAATTTTGGTAGATGACGCGATTGCCTTCATAGCAGTTACTTAGCCGCTTGCGTTTTTGGATTTAGCTTTAGGACGGTGGCGATCGCGATACATCGCGAATCCAGTGATAAATAGAATCAGTGGCGAAAGACCGACAAAAACGTAGAGAATACGGGAGGACAATCCCCAGAAAGTGCCGTAGTGTAAAGGGATAAAAGCGTTCTCAACTTTAACTCCCAACGATTCGGTTAACCCATTGTCCACCCGCAAAATTTCTCCGCTATAGGAATCGATAAACACGCTGCTATCCCAATACTCTTGATCTGGAGAGGACTTTTTACGAACGATAAAACTCGTTCCATCCATTTTGCTTGGTAGAGCAACATATACTGTCTTAAATCCAGGTAAAGCTGCATCGGCTTTTTGAAGCAATTCGTTACTAAATTTTAAGGGCGATTGACCTGAAATTGGCTTTGATATGGGGTCTTCCGGGGGAATCTGGCTTAAAGTAGCAGCATAAATTAACGGTCTAGCAATACTACCAAGATTCCAACAAAAGCCCGTGAAAAATGTAAAGAAAAGAAAAATTGCCGCAACGATTCCAGCAACTTTATGAATGTCAAAATTAACTCGTTTTGGGCTTGCATTCCATTTAATTTTAAAGCCTGCAATTAGCCTTCTCCAACCCGGCCACAAAATAATTCCCGTAATGCTCAGAAACGATACCAGCAAACCAATAATACCTACAACAGTGTAGCCAATATCACCTGCTAGCAAAGCATAGTGAAGTTCGTAAACAATCTTAAAAAAGCTTTGGATGACGTTTGGCTTGAGGCTATTACTCAAAATCTGTCCGGTATACGGATTGACATAAATTGGCAGCCAATCGCTTTCCTTTGTTTTTAAGACGACCTCGAAAGGGTCATCTGGCTTATCGGGTAAGAAAATTCTTTGAATGGATGCGTCCGGCTGCTTGGCGTAGAAGGATTGCACTGTATTGAGGACAGTTTCAACGGGTAATTGCTCTTCTTGAGGAACAATAATACCTATCTGCTGCTGAATTTGGAACTCGTCAATTTCTTTATGGAAGACCAACAGGCTACCCGTTAAACCGATCGCGATCGCAATCAGTCCCACTGCTAAACCGATATAACGATGTAAATAAAAAGCAAAATTACGAAATTTTTTAGCGTTCATCATAAATATTCTCGTCTTTACTTAGTTTTTTTTTATTAACTACCCGCCTTCATCCCACCTTACAAAGGGGTAATTTAGATCGTGTATGGAGATCAAAATTCAACAGAAACCGTGCCTAAAACCGTAAACGGCTCGCCTACTTGAATACCAACCCCTTGAAATTCATAAATAGTTTTATCGAACAAATTCTTGAAATTTAACCCCACTCTCCAATTTTCGCGTCGGTAAAAAATTGTCGCATCTGCACGAACGTAAGATGGCAGCCTAAAAGTATTCGGTAATTCAACTTCTCTATTTCCCACATAAAAAATCCCAAATCCAAACCCCAATCCTTTGAGATCGCCTTCTTGCAATTCGTAGGTCGTCCACAGACTTGCGCCTTCGTCGGGAGCATTAACGAACGTTTCATCTACCAAAGTAGGATCGTTATCTTCGCTGACAAAAGAATCGTTGACAAAAAAAGAAGCGATAATATTCCAACCAGGAAGCGGTTCCCCAGCTAGATCTAATTCGAGTCCGCGACTTTTGACCTCTCCTGCTGCAATGGAAAAGTTTCGGTCTTCTGGATCTTGGGTGGAAACGTTGGTTTTAGTAATTTCATAGGCGGCTAAGGTCGCAGCGAATTTTCCCTCGAAAAATTCCGTTTTTACGCCAATTTCATATTGAGTTCCCTGGGTTGGTTCTAATATTTCTCCATTTCTAGTGCGCTCGTTATTAGGAACAAAGGAACGGCTATAGCTGGCATAAAGCGAGATGGGTTCGATTGGTTGATAAACTAGCCCAATTCGAGGTGAAAAGGCTTCATTGTAAAAGGAATCTTTCGATGGTTCGCCAAGAGGCGTTCGTCCGTCAATATCGATGGGTTGATTGGTAGTGTCTTCGCTAACGATATCGTATCTGCCACCAATCAACAGTTTGAGATTGGGTAATAAGGTAACTTGGTCTTGCAAATAAAGTCCTACGGTACTGCGTTTGCTAATAAATCGAGCCGAAATCGGATCGTCAAATATAATTGGTGTGGCAGCACCATAGATGGGATCGAACAGGTCGAGAGAAGGTGCCGAAGTGTAGAGCGAGCGATTATCAAACGTGTATCTTTGCCAACTGAAACCGAAGAGAAGCTGATGCTCGATTGACCCCGTTTTGAATTTGCCAATGATATCGGTTTGTAGCGTATAAGTATTTGTTTCGTAAAATGTATCCGCTTGATAAAAACGATTGAGGGTTCGCCCATCTGGATCGACGCTATCAGGTCGAAAAGCCCCATTTTCTAAACTAAAAAACTGTATGGCAACGCCACTACGAACTTGCCAATTTTCGTTGAATTGATGCTCTAGGGTTAAATTAATGTAATTGGTTTCTTGGTTGAGAAAGTTACTCGGTTCGCCGACAAAGCGATCGCGTGGCACTTGAAAAAGAACCGGATCGATAGGCAAGCCATCGTAAAACGAGCCGTTGCTTTTAACATACTCATAGGCAAAGGTTAGATTAGTGTTTTCCCCAATTCGATAAGCTAAAGTTGGGGCAACTTGTATGATTTCTTGGTCAACAAAATCGACAAAGCTACCAGAATTTTGATAAGACGCATTGAGGCGATATCGCAAGCTGGTATCTTCGGTTAACGGCCCGGATATGTCAAAAGAAGGTTTATAAAAACTGTAGCTACCTGTTGTAAATTCCGCCGAATAGTAGGGATTGTCGAGGGGTTGCTTGGTGACATAGTTAATGACTCCACCTGGTTCAAATTGACCGTATAGGACGGAAGCGGGGCCTTTAAGAACCTCTACTCGTTCGATATTACTGGGTGCAACTTGAGAAAATTCGCTCACAAAGCCATTTCTGAGTTTGGTAAAGTTGTCAAAGCCACGTATATTGTAGTCATCATAAATACCGCCAAACCCCGATCTAATATTTACACCACTGACATTTCGAGCGGCATCAATAATTTCGGTGGTAATTGCTTGGTCTTCAATTATCTGCCTCGGTACAACTTGTATCGATTGGGGAATGTCGCGAATCGGCGTATCGGTTCGCGTTGCCGCAGAAGCATTTGGTACTCGGTATCCTGTATCTTGTTCTCCTGTCACCACTAACTCAATATCTTCTTCTCCTTGTGCTGTTTGCTCAGAACTAGTAGCGCTAAAAATTAAGCCTTCTTTGCTATCAAATAACTCTACCGTCGGCTGTTTCTCTTCTCCAATAACCGTCACTAGCACTGTATTTTCATCTCGATTGGTTATCGTTACCTCGCTGACTCCTTCGATAGGATTTTCCTGTCGCAATGGTTGTTGTAATTGAGCGCCCTGAATCTCGGCGATGAAGTTATTTCCCTCGGATATGTTGACAACTCGTAAATTTTGTGCTTCTCCTGTTGGAGTGAGTAAGAGAATTTCAAACCCTGTTTCGATAGGGTTGAGTTGTACGCGATCGATGGTTATGATTTGACCCTTCTCTGTCTCTCTTTGTTCGGGCGAGGTTTGTGCAGAGGGTGCGACTGAAGTAAAACCAAAGATTAAACCTTCATTACTGTCGAACAATTCTACTTGCGGGAGTGTGGTTTCTCCTGCTGCTGTTACGCGAATAGTACTGGCATCAAAATTAATTACGCTGACTTCACTAATTCCTTCTACGGGGTTGGGTTGACGAAATGGTTTGTTTAATTGAGCATTGGGGATATCGACGATGAAGTTATTTCCTTGGCTGCGATCGCTCGTCTGCAAGAGTTCGGCACTTCCAGTCGGCGTTTGTAGGAGAAGTTCTATACCCGTATCGGTGGGATTGAGTTGTACTCCGGTGACGGGAACGATTTGACCTTCCTGGGTTGGTTGTTGAGTGGGAGTGCTTGAAGTGACGCTACTAGCGGCTGAGAAAATTAATCCTTCTTCGGAGTCAAACAGTTCTACGGTTGGTACATTTGTCTCGCCTGTAACGGTGATTTGAATTGTCTTGTCATCAAGATTGATTACTGCAATAGAACTAATTCCTGCTGTGGGGTTTTCTTGGCGAAATGGCTTAGTTAATTGAGCGTTAGAAACGATCGCGCGGGAAACATTCCCCTCATTGCCGATCGAAATTTGCAAGCGATCGCTTTGTGTGGTGACTAAAATTATCTCAATGCCCGTCTCAGTAAGATTAATTTTTACATCTGCAACCGATACGATTTCAGTAGTACTGGGTGAAGACTGCACTAACTCTAAAATACTTGTCTCATCTAATTGGGTGAAGCGAGCGATCCTATTGGCTGTATCCGTCCACTCGCTTGCATTCTTTGAGCGCTCTTGTGCCCATGCTGTCTGAGCCAATAAAATCCAAACCATACTCGCTACCCAAATCAGTCGTTGCTGTCTCACGTTTCCACACACCAAAATGACTTATTCAAATTTAATTTCGAGCTAATTAAGAATTCTTCTCAAATAAGCTCGAAAACTAGAATAAGCCATTTGCGATTGTCGATTTATCGCGATCGGGATCTTTTTTGTTGCGATTGGGATTTCGATAAATCAGTTATCAGTTAACTCCGCAAACTGGTTCGGTAGTTATGGGGAGTTAGAGCAAATTGCCGTTTGAACATTTGACAAAAGTGACTTTGACTGGCGTAACCAACCTGATGGGCGATCGCAGCTATACTGAGATTTCCTTCAGCTAAAAGCTGTTTGGCTAATTTCATCCGTACCTCTTGCAAACAACCCAACACAGTATTGTCAAATACTTGCCGAAATCCTCGTTTGAGCTTAAAGTCGTTCAGTCCGACCATCCGCGATAGTTCTAGCAAAGTTGGTGGATTGCTCAAGTCGCGAATTAAAAGCTCTTTGGCATAATAAATTCGCTCGATTTCATGCGGTTGTAGGGCAGGTGACGAAGTTGTTTGTTTCTCACTTTCTATCCACTGAGTAAACTGTAAAGACAGTAACTCAAGCGCTTTTGCTTCGAGATACATTCGCTTTGTCAGACCTTGATAGGGACAGTTAAAAATCTGCCGTAAAACTATTTGCATTGGCGGAGTGATTTTTCCTACTGTACGATGAAATCGAGGTGCAGAGTCAGTTTCGAGGAGCGATCGCAACTCTGACGGTAAATTGCCCGGCTCCATCGCCCCAAAAGAGCGAAAAACATCGCGATCGAGCCAAATTTTTAGAACTTTTGTATGCTGTCCTGCCGCAGTCATCTCAATTTCTCGGAGATCGGGCAAGTAAAGTAAGTAATTATGTCCTACTTTTTCTTGATAGGCTTCTGGTACTCCTGCAAACCCTGGGCACAAAACTTCATCAATTCCTGACAAATAAAATTTTGCCCCTAAATCTGTCATAAATTCATCATGAATGCCTTCTAACTGCAATGAGGTGTAATAAGTTTCATCTAAAAACTCTAACTCAAGTCCAGGACGCAGTTTTAAGCACCAAAAGTAGTCTTGACTAAAGCGATCGCGAGATCTACCTACCCTATTGAATCCGTTGAAATTCTCGGCTATCTCTTCGTATTGTAGGCTTTTGTAGTGTTGTTGCTTGTATTCTGCTTCCGTAAGAATATCGGTCATTTTTCCTCAAGCTAACGTCTCGCTTTTCCAAGCAAGCTTTTGACGATTAAATGAAAATCTTTGTCATTTTTTTGTAGAGTATACTGAAAGCTAAGACAACAAACAAGTAGCGATTAAATTTGTAAAAGCGATCGTCAAAACCCAATAGTAGAGAACGCAAGAACTCTACTATCGGGCAAAAAGCTCTGATTTATTAGAAGTATTTCACGCTTCTTGTTGATTCCAAGCTTCTGCGGCTTCTTTGACGGCTTGTTCGACTGTTTTTTGTTTCAACATTGCCGCCTGCAAGTTTTCATAAATTAACTTTTGCAGTTGGTTGATGTTTTTCATGGCTGGAACTAACACTTCGGCATCTTGAAGCTGAGTCGCGCTTACTTTTCTCGCTTGTTCGACGGGAGTTGTTTTACCTCCCTTATCTAATTCTTTGGTGTATTCTTTAACGGCTTCCTCGGTTGAAGGCAAGACATTGGCTGCTTTAGCAAAGGCTAATTGATTGACGCTATTCGTAACGAATAAAGCAAATTTCACCGCTTCGTCTGGCTTATCCGTGGCGCGAGGAATCACCAAATTCATAACCGCTACGTTTTTCTTGCCCGTCCCTCCAGTAATCTGAGAGGCAGCGGCAGATACTTTAGCAATAGTCGGGGCGTTATTTTCTATGGTCTTGAGAAATTCTGGCCCTGAAGCAAGTAGCGCTAACTGTCCCGCTTGATAGAGTTCGACGGCGTGGCGATGTCCTTGGGTTAGAACTTCTGGCGGTAAGAGTCCTTTTTGATACAAATCAACCCAATATTGGAAGGCGGCGATGCCTTCTGGCGTATCAAAAGCGGCTTTTCCTCCCTCGTCAACCAATTTGACTCCCATTTGTACCAACGATTCTAAAACTTCTGCTGAATCGCTGGGAACGAAGGTGACAAAAAAGGCATAGTTTCCTGTCTTTTCCTTGACTGTTGCTGCAACTTCTGCTAGCTGTTCAAAGGTTTTTGGAGGTTCGTTAATACCTGCCTTTGCCAATAAATCTTGGTTGTAAATAGTGACTCGCGTGGTTAGATACCAAGGAATACCAAAACTAACGCTGTCTAGGGTGCTAGCTTGCCAAATCTTCGGTAAATATTGCTGTCTGTTTTCTGGCGTGACTTTGGTATTTAAATCCAACCAAGCATTATTTGCCGCTAATCGCGAGGCAAAACTGGGGTTGAGATTGACGACATCCGGTGCGGTTTGTGCTGAAACAGCACTGAGAATTTTACCTTCCATCGCGTCCCAAGGAACGTCAACCCAACGAACTTTTACGCCTTGATTTTCTTTCTCAAATGTGCTTATAAGTTCGGTGAAATATTCAGTAAATTGAGGCTGTAACTGCATCGTCCAAAACTCTAATTCAGGACTTGGTACAGGATTAGATTGACAGCTAATCAGCCAGCTTAGCAATAAACCTATAAGCGACCACAAGCTTAATTTTTTTAGTTTGACAAGTTTGCTCATTCTTGACGACAATGGATGCAGGATATGATATGCACAATAGATTATCTCGCCTCAGTTCTTACCCGACTACAAAGATCTCTCTATTGTTTCTTTTTTAGGGGAGATTGGGTAGCATATATTTAAATCGCTCTCCTCGCATTTTGACAATATTACATACATAGCGATCGCGATCTCTATGAAGACTAGGGGTTTATGTTAGAACGTCTAAAAACGCTTTTACCAAATAAAAGTACAGGATTTGGGCTAGAAATTACGCCCGAACGAATCAACTTAGCACAATTGAGCAAGCAAGGACAAACTTATAAATTAGTCAAATATTGTTCTAGCGAGATTCCTGAAGGCGTATTTGAGGAGGGCAAGATTGTAGACTCTCCCACGCTAGCAGAGCGAATCCAAGAATTGCTCAAAGAAAACAAAATCAATGCCAAAAGAGTAGCGACAGCGGTGCCAATGCGAGAGGCGATTATTCGCATCATTCCTTTGCCAGCAGAACTCGACGAACAAGAATTGCGGGAGATGGTATTAGACCACGAGGCGAGTTTATATTTGCCTTTTCCTCGCGAAGAAGTCGATCTCGACTATCAAAAACTCGGCTATTTTGAAGATGACGATGGTATCGAAAAAGTTAACGTCTTATTAGTCGCCACCCGACGGGAAATTACCGATTCTTATCTCGATACTTTTAAACTAGCGGGTCTAGACGTCGATGTGCTAGAGATTAATAGCTTTGCTTTGATTCGCACTATTCGCGAGCAATTAAGACAATTTGGCTCTAAAGAAGCCGCCGTTATCGTCGATATCGAGTTTGACAGTACAGAAATTGCGATCGTTGTCGATGGCGTTCCTCAATTTTCTCGTGCCGTCCCGATTGGAACATATCAGATGCAAACTGCCTTAGCTCGCGCGATGAATTTAGCGCCGACGCGAAACCCCGAAATTCTTCAAGATATTACTATTCCTAACACGCCCTTTGATAGTTTGAGTACCCAAGGAATAGCCGTCAATCCGGGGATGAGTTCTTTGTTAAGAATTGTCAGCGAACTAACCGACGAACTCAAGCGATCGATTAATTTCTATTTGAGTCAAAGCGATGGATTAGAAGTGGTTCAACTTCTCTTGGCAGGGCCAGGAGGCGGTATCGGACAGTTAGATGAATTTTTTACCCAGCGATTGAGCGTGCCAACCATGCAAATAGACCCCGTAACAGCGCTGTCTTTGCAAGTCAATCAAGAAATTCCCTCTCTGGTGCGACCTGGGTTAGGAACGGTTTTAGGTTTAGGACTTCGAGAGGTTTAAAACCATGTATAGCTTAGATGTTAATTTTCTTAAAGACCGTCAGGTACTAGAAGACCCCAAAAAAACGACTCAGGCGAAATCGCCTGGTTTGGCGATAGGAAAAAACTTACCTATCTTAATTGGGTTGGGGGTTTTGGTTCTTTTGCCTGCGGCGACGGCTGGATTGTTGTTGGTGTTGAATTCTCAAACGGCAAAGACGCAAGAGAATATCAAGAACTTAGAAGCAGAAATGACCGCACTTGCAGGGCAAAATCAAAGTATTCAGGAAACAGAAAAACAAGCCGCAGCTATCAACGAGGAAACCCAGGCAATAGTTGGGGTTTTCAATCAAATTAAGCCTTGGTCGGCTATTTTACAAGATATTCGCGATCGCATTCCCACGGGCGTACAAATTGAAACCATCAAACAAGAAGGGGTACAAGGCGCTGCTAGCAATGCCCAAGGAGCTTCGCCAACGCCAGCCTCGATGCAAATTACCATTTCGGGGATGGCTCGTTCTTACGATGATGTGAATGACTTAATTCTCTCCTTACAAAAATCCAACTTTTTGAACGCTCAGAAGACTGTCTTAACCAGTTCGGAAACCGTGGATTTTCCGGTAAAAGAACCGAACGAAGACGAACGCGAAGCTTTAGAAAGACAAATTCAGCAAGGAATCTATCCTGGCGTTCCCAAAGGCGTAAACATCAATCTAGTCAGTCTAAAAGATACTTACAATTTTCCCAAAGTTGTTAAGTATGAAATTAAAACCGAACTCGGCGATATTCCAGCTTCTAAACTGACTACAGAACTAGCACGTAAAGGTTCGGTTGGATTAGTTACGAGAATTAAAACATTGGAGGCAAAAGGAGCAATTCAACCTTGAAAAATTATAAAGTTCAAAGTTCAAAGTTCAAAGTTCAAAATTTAAAATCCAAAATCGTATGACATTTTCTGATGAATTTGTAACTAGGGGTGGCGACACCAAAACTAAAGTCGAAGAAGAAAACTATCCGACTGCCTTTGGGATTACTTTTACGCCTCAAGTGAGCGGCGTTGCTTTGGCTGTTTTAGGAGTGCTTGGCGCGGTGTATGTTCTAGCAACTTTCGTCATGCCAGCTTATCAAAACTATCAACAGTTAAAAGCTGACGAACAAGCAAAAACCGACCAAGTTAACCAACAAAAATCGGGTGTCATCGACAAGCGATTTCAAGAAGCAGACAACAAACTCAAACAAGCACAAAGGCTAAAAGCCGATGTCTTGAATTTATTTTCTAATGAAGATACCCTCGATACTTTATTGCTAGACATCAATAAATTTGTAACGGCAAAACAAGCGAGATTAATTAACTATAAACCCCAAGGAGGTGAGGCAACTGTTGTTAACGATGGTTCTTTGGGCGCTCAAGTCAACAACAAGTTAAAACGTAAAACAATTGAATTAGAAATGGAGGGCACTTTTGAACAAACACAAGCCGTTATACGCGATATCGAACGGCTTCAACCTTTATTAATGGTAAAAAACTTAAATGTAGAAACTTCAGAAAATCCTTTTGTGGTGTTTACTAATTTAAGTAATAATCAAACCCAATTAATTTCTTTGCCATCAACAGTAAAAACTAAGTTTACATTTGATGCTATTTTACCGCTAACACCTGAAGAAATGGCTGAGTTAGCCCCTCCACCCGAAGAAAACAAAGATGGGCAAACCCAGGGCGATCGACAACAGCAGAAATAATAGCAAACAAAACATCATTTATTTATTTTGAAATAAATGTCGAGCTTGCTATTAACAATAACTGCAAAGTAAGTAATATTAGGCTGAGGAGTGAATCGTGAAAAATTATTATTATCCGCTTGCAATCTGCGGAGCGGTTGTAGCTATATTAGCCGCACAACCCGCACAATCGACGACAGAAAAAGATGAACTGAGTAGCGAAGATGCGCTTTCGCTAAAAACAATTGCTGCAAAAGTCGATAAGTTTGAGAAATTCGAGCCATTATCGTTAGAAGCTTCTGTAAAAAAACTAACAGAAATCGATAAAAATCCAACGCTATTTAAACAGATAGATAAACCGTCTCAAATTTCTTCGTCAAACACAAAAAAATCGCAACAAATCATCGCTCAAACTCCGCTTCCGCCACCAGTACAGGCACAAAACGTTCCAATGGTGCCGCAACCGCAAGTGACAATTCAAGAAAGCGGCAATCCCAACATGGGACAAACACCTGGAATGCCACCGGCTCCAGGAATGCCGCCTGCATCTTCTGGTTCGGGAATGTTCCAACCGCAAATTACCGTTGAAGAAAGCGGTAGCCCCTACACGCAAAATCCAGGAACCAATCAAGATTTTTTACAACCGACTACACCATCCGCGCCCGTACTCCCTCGCGCCATCGCGCCTCCGGTTGGGGATATTGCCATCTCAAATATCGATCCCTCAGCAGACGCGATCGATTTAGGGACAGATGTACTAGTGCCGCGCCTAGTTCTGCGACAAGCACCCGCCAGAGAAGTACTAGCCGTATTAGCTCGCTATGCAGGTCTTAACCTCGTTTTTACCGATACACAAGGACAAGGGGCACAACAAGGGCAACAAGGAGAACAAGGACAAGCAGCACCAGCAGCAACAGCCGAACCAACCGTTTCTCTAGACTTAGAAAATGAGTCAGTTCAAGAAGTGTTTAACTCCGTACTGTTGGTTTCTGGATTAAAAGCCAATCGTCGAGGCAGGACTATCTTTGTAGGATCTGATTTACCACACGAAGCTCGTAACTTAATTAGCCGTACCTTGCGACTCAATCAATCTACTGCTGTCAATGCAGGAACCGTCTTAGCATCTCAGGGCGCTAACTTCCAGCGCGTTATTACTCCTGTTGAGGAAATAGTAGATCCTGTTACGCAAAGAGTCGTGCGGCGAGTCGAAAGACCCGCAGAAATTCAACCGATCAAAGTAGCTGTAGACACTGGTGCGGGGTCGCCGCTAATCCTAACAGGAATGACAGTTACAGCAGATGACCGCCTCAATGCTCTTACTTTAACAGGCGACCCGCGTCAAGTAGAACTCGCTACCTCAATGCTCACTCAGTTAGATGCTCGCCGTCGTCAGGTAGCCGTTAATGTCAAAGTAGTGGATGTTAATTTAAGCAATGAAGAGGATTTTAGTAGTAGTTTCTCTTTTGGCATAGGCGATACTTTCTTTTTACAAGATAGAGGAAGAGGTAGTGCAAGAATTGGTAGTAGTGCCCCACCCACCTCAGCCGAATTGAACAGTGCAACTGGGCGACTCGGTACTTCCCCCGTTATTCAAAATCCTGCGGCAGGTTCCAACGCCTTTTTTGATTTTGAAGACACTTTTGGTATTCCTGGTACAACTCCAGGGTTAATCTTTCAAGATCAACGTACTGGACAGTTTGAAATTGTGCCGAGAGGAACTGGACAATTTCCTAGATCTAGAGCAGGCGTTTCCGGCGATCCTTTTCAAACAGGTGTCATAGAGTACGAATTAGCTACGGATTCGACTATTACAATTGGTACAGACGGTAACATACAAGTGACCCAAGGAGATACAGGAACGGCAACGGCGGCATTACCCGATCTATTTCAATATCCTAGAAGATTTCTCGCGCAGTTAGAATCTCAAATTGTGAGCGGGAATGCCAAGATTCTGACCGACCCTACGTTAGTCGTACAAGAAGGACAAGAAGCTACTGTTAGGTTGGTACAAAGGGTTCTGACCAGTGTCGATACTCAAGTAGACCCTCTCAGTGGCGTGAGAACGACTACGCCGACCTTTGAAGATGCTGGGTTAACCTTGACAGTTAACATAGAAAAAATTGACGATAATGGTTTTGTTAACTTGTCCGTTAGTCCTACTGTGGCTTCTCCTGGAACCGCGATAACTTTTGATAGTGGTGGTGATACGAACAACGTTCTTACCCCCTTACAGAAGCGAGAACTTAGCTCTGGACTGCTTCGGCTTCGGGACGGTCAAACTCTAATTTTGTCTGGCATCATTCAGGAAACGGATCGAACGACGATTAGTAAAGTTCCGATTTTAGGAGATATTCCGATTCTGGGCGCATTATTTAGAAGCACGAATAATGAGAAGTTCCGAAATGAGGTAATTATTCTGCTAACTCCTCAGCTTATCGACGATAATCCGCGATCGCAATTTGGCTATAACTATACTCCAGGTACGGCTGCATCGGAAATGTTAGATAAGCAAGGATTTGATATGCAGCAACAGAATCGCGATCCAGAAGAACAAGAAGAGAGAGAAGAAGACGAGGATAATTAAATCAGTGTTTCTACTGATAAGTAGTTCAACCTAAATAAATATAAGATTTAAAGTAGGTTGGGTTGAGGCACGTAGACGCGAAGCGGCTTCTCGAAGAGTAACCCAACAATCGTAAGCTTTGTTGGGTTTCACTATCGTTCAACCCAACCTACAAATAATTATGTCGGTCTACTTATAAAAGCCTTGTCTTTTAATAGTCAGGGCGCACGCCATGCGCCCCTACAGGTAACTATTTAAGACGGTGCGCGACCGTATAAGTACGTTAAATATTGCAGATGGTTGCTAACTTCGGAGTTGATCGCCTCGCGACGGTAGCGCCAGCCCCAGTTTCCGTCGGCTACGCTAGGGGTATTCATCCGCGCATCGCTACCTAAAGCCAAGAGGTCTTGAAAAGGAAAAATTGCTCCATTCGCAACCGAACTAAGGGCGATACGAATCAAACTCCAGTGAATACCTTCGGGACAAACGCAACCCAAGTAATCGATAACTCGTGCTTGTTCTTCGGGAGTTCTAGCATTAAACCAACCCATTGTTGTATCGTTATCGTGAGTGCCCGTATAAATGACGCAATTGCGATTGACGAAATTAAATGGTAAAAAAGCATTGTCGCGATCGCTATCGAAAGCAAATTGTAGGATTTTCATGCCTGGAAAGCCGAACTTATCGCGCAGGGCTTCGACTTCTGGGGTGATTACGCCCAAATCTTCGGCTATAATCGGCAGTTTGCCTAACTTTTGTTTGAGTAAAGTAAAGAAAGCTTCTCCAGGCGCTTCGATCCATTCTCCATCTATAGCAGTTTCTTCGCCTTGCGGAACTGCCCAGAAAGCTTCAAAGCCGCGAAAATGATCGATCCGAACGATATCGACATATTCTAAAATTGCTTCGACTCGCCGTATCCACCAAGCAAAATTAGTTCGTTGGTGTTTTTCCCAGTTATAAACGGGATTTCCCCACAATTGTCCGGTAGCGCTGAAATAATCCGGTGGAACACCAGCCATCAAAGCTGCTTCTCCAGTTTCTTCATCGAGGCAAAAAAGGTCTGGATTTGCCCATACGTCTACGCTGTCGTGAGCGACGTAAATGGGAATATCGCCAAAGATGCTAATTTGTTTTTTGTTGGCGTATTCTTTTAAGCTATTCCATTGACGAAAAAACTGAAATTGTAGAAATTTTTGCGAGAAAATCGGTTCTTTTAGTTCGTTTTGCCATTTGGCGATCGCATCGGGATTTCGTTTAGCAATTTCTTTATCCCAATTGTTCCAACTCTCCCCCGCGAAGACTTCTTTTAGAGACATGAATAAGGCATAATCTTCTAACCAGTCAGAAGCGCGATCGCAAAATTCTTTAAATTCTTGTTGCAATTCTTCTGATGCCTGTTGCTTAAAGTTTTCGCAAGCTTTTCGCAAAAGTGGCATCTTGGTTTGAATGACTAATTCAAAGTCCACCGAATCCAACGGAAAATCTGGCAATCCAGCAAAATCTTCCTCGCTTAACAACTCATCTTCTACTAGCTTTTCGGGGCTAATTAAAAGAGGATTGCCTGCTAATGCCGAGTAGCATAAATAAGGTGAATTTCCAAAGCCTGTCGGCCCTAAAGGGAGAATTTGCCACACTTGCTGTAAGCCATCAGCTAAAAAATCAATGAAACGATACGCTTCGTTTCCTAAGTCTCCAATCCCAAAACGACTGGGAAAACTGGTTGGATGCAATAAAATTCCGCTCGCCCTTTTGTCAAACATTAAAAATAGAAACCTTTAATCTAATCAACGATCTTTGAGAATTTCTAACACTAACCCAGCATAAAATACAGAAAAACTATCTCCAGATGTAATTAAGAATTTCTCAAGGCAACGATAGGATCGAGTTTAGCTGCACGTTTAGCAGGTACTACACCAAAAAACAACCCAATTCCACCAGAAACCGCGATCGCGGCAACCATAGGAACAGGCGAGAGGCTTGTGTATAAAGGAGAAATAGCGCTTGTAATGCCAATTCCGCTTACTCCTAACGCGACTCCTGCCACTCCTCCAGCCGTTGCTAAAATAGTAGCCTCGATTAAAAATTGTAGGAGAATATCGCGTTCTCTAGCTCCAACTGCTTTTCGCAAGCCGATTTCTTGAGTGCGTTCCGAAACTGAGACTAACATAATATTCATAACACCGATGCCGCCGACGAATAAAGAAACTCCAGCGATCGCAGCTAGCATCATCGTCAATCCGCGATCGGTTTCTGCTGCCGTATCCATCACTGCTTTTTGAGGATAAATACGCAATTCATCCTCTTTTCGAGCTTGATGTCGCAACCGCATTAAATTTTCTACCTGAAACTGAGCCGCATCGACGCTATTTTTATCTCTCGCCGAAATTGCAATGGTTGTCAGGGGAATGCCGTAGGGAGAAGTGCGACCCAGTAGCTGATTGGACATAGTAGTCAAAGGAACGACAATTTTGTCATCTTGATTCGACCCAAACAGCAATCCTTTGGGTGCTAATACGCCAACCACTTGAAAGCTTTGATTTTTGATGCGAATTTGTTTGCCTATTGGATTGTGCAAACCAAATATTCGTTCGGCAATTTCAGCACCCAGGACAACCACGCGATTATTGCGCCGCAAATCGACTTCACTCAAAAATCGACCTTTTGCCAGTTGAAAATTGCGAACGCCTAAATAGCTGGGTGTCGTTCCTACGATTGCATTATTGAAACTTTGCTGAAGATAGGAAATTGTCTGACTTGCATGGATTTCAGGCGCAACCGAACCTACAGTAGGAACTTGAGTTGCGATCGCTTCTGCATCTTGAAGCACTAACGGTTTAGTCGTCTCTGAAACCACTCTTCTAATTCTTTGAGAAGTAAGACTGACATAGAGAACTTTGGGGCCGAGAGACTCAAATTGTTCGGCCGCCATTTGTCTAGCGCCCTCGCCTACCGCTACCATAGCGATAACAGAGGCATTTCCTACAGCAATTCCTACCATCGTTAAACTGCTGCGGAGTTTATTAGCTAGCAGTGCAGAAAATGCCATTTTTGTAGTTTCAAGAATTGCCATACCTTATTCAGTTATCAGCGATTAAAGTTCAAAGTTCGTAGAGACGCGAAATTTCGCGTCTGTACAAAGTTCAAAAAAAGTTCAACCGAGATTCAGGAGTACATCTGTAAATATTCTTTCTTATCCTCAAGAGTCTACCTTGTCCCTCTTGTCTCCCTTTTCCCTTTTCCCCAGCGAAGCTTTTTCCTTGTCTCAAAAAGTTCCTCAACTTCCCTTCAATAATGGCACAGGAAAATGTGAAGTCAATAAGTCGCGCCTGGAAATTAGCGAAATTTAGACAGTTGATATCTCAATTTTTGCATTTTCCCAATATCCCAGTTATTAATCCCTTTTACCAATAACATAGAAGTTAAGGTTTTGGGTTCCATCGATAGCGAGATAAATTAATCTTGCCATTTAAATTGAATTCAATGCCTTCAGATTCAAGGAGCGATCGCTGTAGATAATCTCCTCCCAATCGCAAGCTAGAATAAGAAATCTCTCCTTTAGCATTAACGACTCGATGCCAAGGAATCTCTGATGGAGTAGTATTGACTTTAAAGAGTGCGTATCCTACCAAACGAGCTTGACCGTAAAGCTTAGCTAATTCGGCAACTTGTCCGTAGGTAGCAACGCAACCATAGGGAATTTGGCGCACGATCGCATAAATTTCGTCGTAAGTACTCACTTTCTTGAAGATTTATTGCGTGGAGAGGAACGGCGCGATCGTTGTTTTCGCCATTTTTTATAGGTAGAACCCAACCAATCGCCGAGCGAATGACTCATTGCTCCCAATTCTAGTCCAATTGCTAGGGCGATCGCTTCTTTTCGATAATCTTGAGTAATTACCTGAATGGTTTGACGGGCAAAATGCTGCCAATTCCAATTAAATCCCCCAATTAGTTGCGCGATCGCAACTGCTGGTATAGCTGCTAAAAGTACGCAAACTAGCAAATAAATAACGCGCAAAGCCGTGCCAATAATCAAACCATGAGAAAATTTAGAACGATGACTCAAAAACCCTTGATAAGGCAGCCAAATCCAGCGTAATATCCCCCAACGTTTGTATTGCACCGAGTAAATATCTAAATCGGGGCCAAACATCAAGGCGCTAAATAAATAAGCCCCTGCAACGATTAATGTTAGTTCGCCTTGGCGCGTCAGTAGATAAGCTAGAGAGACAATCCAAGGAAGTCCCCATAATGTAATGCGATCGTGAGTCCGACCAGAAGGCATAAATAATATTTTTAGTAGAGACAGAGTATTGTCATCAGACAAAATCATGTTATACTCTATAAACGTGGTTATGCGGGCGTTTAACTCAGCGGTAGAGTATCTGCCTTACAAGCAGAGAGCCACTGGTTCAAATCCAGTAACGCCCATACAAAAACAAGCTTTTCAATTTACCCGTGTGAAGTCAATTACCCAGCGCTGACCTCTGATGAGGTTAGGTATGACTACAGATTTACTATTTGGTGATTAATATCAGCAGTAAACCGTCTCTCTCGCCCTGATATAGCAACTAACCTTTTAGTAGCTGAGCGAGTGCCTTTCTGCTGTAATTTCTTTTTATGCTCTTTGATATCTATTTGTTTTGTGTATTGTCTCCTTGCCTGAAAAGAACTGAGTTTTATTAAGTGACTAGGCAAAATTAATTACACCTCTTGCTAACTCTATCCTTAACTCAAAACAATGGTAGGGTGGGCAATGCCCACCCTACAAATTCTTAAGAT
>JALOOL010000048.1 GCA_025454425.1 Hydrococcus sp. Prado102
GGATAGAGGGCGATCGCCTCAATCCCATTATTAGCCGCGAGAGTCCTGTAGTTGTATTCTTCTAGCGAGGTTTTGACCATCTCCCGAATCAGAACTTCGTCATCCACGATTAAAATCAATTCACCGCGTCCGGCGGGCAATTCCTGCTCTTGTGCCGAGTGCGTTTCTTCTGTGTCGATAGCTGGCAAGTACACCTTAAATTGACTGCCTTTACCAACCGTGCTTTCTACTGTTAAAAAACCGCCGTGGTTTTTGACAATCCCCATTGCAGTAGCAAGTCCCAGTCCCGCGCTACCCCCCGGTTTTTTAGTCGTGAAAAAGGGGTCAAAAATTCTTTCTCTTATTTTAAGAGGAATACCCGTCCCCGTATCCGCGATCGCAACGACCAAGTAACAACCGACCTGAGCCTCTAAATACATCCGAGCCAAGCCTTCATCCATCCAAAGATTTTGGGCACTCACAGTAAGCGTTCCGCCATTTGGCATGGCATCGCGGGCGTTGACAATTAGGTTCATAAATACCTGATGCAATTGGGTAACATCGGCATAGACCGTCCATAAGTCTTGTGTTGGGATATCTATCTCGATCTTGATGGACTTAGGAAAGGTGTTTTGAGCGAACTGTATCGCTTCCTCCAACTGATGACCGACTTGTACGCAGGTGCGTTGACCGTCAGCCCCGCACGCAAAGGACAGAATTTGTCGAACCAAAGATGACCCCCGCAAGGCGCTCTCAGAAATTATCTTCAGCTTGTCGAGATCGCGATCGTCGAGATTGGGGTTTTTTCGCGCTAGCAGTTGAGTCGAAAATAGAATGGGTTGAAGTATATTGTTGAGATCGTGAGCAATGCCACTAGCAAGAGTGCCAAGGCTCTCCAGTCGCTGAGCGCGGTAAAACTGAGCTTCGAGATCTTTCTTTTCAGTAATGTTGGTGTTGACAACCAGGATAGTTTTAGGTTGCCCGGACTCATCGCGCACTAGAGTCCATCGACTTTCGACAATGATTTCTCTGCCATCTTTGGTAACTTGTTCTAACTCGCCGTGCCAAGTGCCTTGGGAGACGACAAGATTGAGACTAGCTGCGAGTTGAGAGGAAGATCTTTTGTAGAATAGCTTGTTGGCTTTTTTCTTGAGGATTTCCTCCGTCCAACCATATAAACGCTCGGCTCCTTGGCTCCAAAATAGAATGCAAGTCTTTAAATCGCAGACAAAAATCGCGTCAGTGGAAATATCGATCAGTGCAGCTTGTTCTTGTATTTTCTGTTCGGCATATTTGCGTTCGCTGATGTCGCGGAGTAGCCAACGCAGCCCGACTCGCCGACCCTGTGCGTCATGTACGCTGGTCATGGCGATCGCAGCGGGAAAAGGTTTACCTTTCTTTGGCTTCAAATAAACTTCCCAGTCCTGTATCTGCTGCAACTCGGTTTGTCGGGCAAAAAAAATCTCTCGATCTGTTTCGGCAATAAAGAGAGCCAAGGGTTTGCCCACCAGATACTTTTGGTTCGCGCCCAGCAAGACAGCAGCGGCACGGTTGGCTTCTTGGATGTTTCCTCGTGTATCAGTCACTAAATAACCGTCTGGGGCAAATTCAAACAAATCTTGGTAACGCTGGCGCTCTGACTCCGCCATCTCGCGAGCAGCACACAACTTTTCGTTTTGCTCGCGTAGTTCCTCTTGGGTGACTACTAGTTCTTCGAGCGTTAACTGCAATTCCTGGTTGGCAAATGCTAGTTCGGCAGTTCGCTCTAAAACTCGTCTTTCTAACTCGTCAGTTGCTTGGCGTAGCAATTCCTCTGCCCGCCTGCGCTCGATGAGTTCGCTTTGTAGCTGCTCGTAGAGTTCCGATTGTTGAATGGCAATTCCTACTTGGATTGCCAATTGCCCTAGCAAATCGCTCTCCCAAGTCTGCCACTGTCGGGAACCCCGACAGTGATGGGCAATCAGCAAGCCCCATAAATACTCTCCCTGCAAAATCGGTACGACTAGATTTGCTCTAACCTGAAAATTGGCGAGTAACTCGAAGTGACACTGTTCGAGTCCGGCTGTATAAATATCCGAGATCGCCATAACTCGACCTTGACGATATTGCTCGACATAGCTAACTCCACGCTGCGGATCGCTAAAACAGGGATCGTGGATTGTCGTCGAGAGGATCGCCGTCCACTCCGAGCCAACGGATTCTACCATCACCTCACCGCTCCAGTCTGGTTCAAAGTGGAAAATGATGACGCGATCCGTGTCGAGAAAATGGCGCACTTCCTCCACTGTCGTTTTGAGAATTTCATCGAGCTTTAGCGATTGTCGAATGCGCTCTAGCATCGCGATCGCCAATCGCTGTCTTAATAATTCTTGCTGCAATGTCGATAACCCTGGATACGGTATAAATTCTGAATACGTTCTAGAAAAAGACAGACTTTCTACAACACATCCAAATCGAAATAGACGTAGATGCTCTCAAATTCTACTACTTCGGTATTTATCCCAGCACTTAAAAACACGCAAAATATATGCAACTTAAGTTAGGTTTTTTAAGCGCAGTTTTTTGCTATCAACTTTTGTTTTCTTGATAATTTGCGTTGCTAGATATTATCCAAACTGTACTCTATTTTACATAGAAACCAGACAGCAAAAGCGTAAAAAGAAATTCAATCATTTCTTTTGCGCGATCGTTTTACTCTTAGGCAATCTTTTTATTATGTAATTAAAATTACAACAAATCAAAAATATATACTTCCCAATTGCCCTTTTCAGTCATCAGTAACTCGTAGGGGCGCATGGCGTGCGCCCCTACGAGTTACCAATTTTTAAGAGCGAGTTTCTCGCAACGCTTCTAGATAATGAATTGCGGCTTCTAATTTAGACTCATAGGAATAGGAAAACTCTTCAAACCATCTTCCTTCTTCAGAACGGGGATTTAGCGTTTTTAACCACTCTTGCGCTTGTTGGCGAAGTGCTTGTTTTTTGCGCTGTTGTCGCTGTTCTTCTTGACGTTGTTTTTCCAATAGTTCTTTCTCTTGGTTTTCCCGATATTGGACTTTCATTTCTTGTAATACGGGATTTTCTGGCAAAGATACCGATTTGTTGGGCAGCGATGGAGAATAACTACCCGCAGTTTCTACATCAGCCTTAACCTCTGCAAGTAAGCTATCCAAAGGCGAAGCGGGTTTAGTTAATGGTTTTAACTCCGATGCAGGCGGCACGATGGGCGATATTGGCTGAGATTGTTCGTTTTGTTCGTACTCAGTTTTTAGTTGTGCGAGTAATTTTTCCATCTCGTCCATGACTGCTACCCTCGTGCTGAAACCTTTTTAGCAAAAAATGCTCGTTCTTTATCTTCAAATTTAACTTATCCGCGATAAATGAGGAGTGTAGAAGCGCCTTCAAAAACTGATTACTGATAACTGATTACTGATAACTGTTAAAGCGGCGTTGTTCGAGCCACTGTTGTAAAATAATGGTGGCAGCACGGCGGTCGATCGCGCCTTTATCGCGGCTAGAAAATCGCTTCAGTTCTTTTAGCTGTTGTTCTGCTTCTATTGATGTTAATCGTTCGTCAATGTATTCGACGGGCAACTGTAGGGCTGCTGAGAGTCTTGTGGCGAATTTTTGGACTTGCTGTGCCTGGAATCCTATCGTACCATTCATCGAATAAGGCAAACCTACGACTAACAAGCTGGCTTCTCGTTCTTCTACTAGTTGTTTTAGTAGTTCGACATCTCTAGCAAAAGAAGTACGCTCGATAGTGGTTAACCCCGTTGCAATTAACCCCGTCCCATCGCATCCCGCTACGCCAATACGCTTTTTGCCGACATCTAATCCCAATGCTGAAATTTTTTGCATAAATTTGCTTGATTTCAGCTTTCAGAATTGAGATCTGACCCTTGTGAGGATTCGCCAATTTTGCCGTTTTTAGACAAATTATTAGAAGAAATCTCAGAATTCTCTAATTTAGACGGTTGAAACGAAGATTTTTGCCATGATATCCTGCTAGGAATCGGCGTTCTAGGAACGGGATGCAGTCCCTGAAGCATTTCTGACAGTTGCAGACCTTCAGGTTTCGTTTCTTTTAATTTATGCCACACCGAACGGGACATTAGTAAGGTGTGTTCGATTCTTTGTGCCCCTAATTTTTCTAAATATTCTTCTCTTTCGTGCTGATAATCTGCCGATACCAACTCCAGAGATTGCGATGGTAAGTTAACGACGCTCTGCGCCATTTTAGCCAGTAATTTTGGATATAGCCAGGTATAAGCTGGGTGGACGGTTAGTTGAGCTTCATGGGGCCCGGAACCGTCTTTGTGTAAATTTAATTTAAAATAACCGATCGCGGCTTTGCGTTGCGGCTCAAATACGTAACCGCTAACCATTTCGCTTTTGCTATACCATTGGTTAAATTTCTTTAACAAGCTATTGACTAAATTCGCCTTAAAGTCTTGGACGTGGCGATCGAAGACTTGACGGAGTAAAGGAGGCATAGAAACGCAATCAAGCTGGCACAATAACTGAGCGTCGGCGTTACTTGCCGGAAGTAAGTTTGGTAAATCGGAGTCGTTTTGTGCCAATTCTGCTAAAAGTTCGGGAGTTAGCGACCAATAAGTCAATTGCGCTAAAGGCTGGAAGCCATTTTGTCGATACAATGCCAGTGCAGCTTGTTCGTTAACATTGACTTCCAAAACCCAGGTTCTTGCTTCCCAGATACTTTCAAAGCAGTAGCGCAGCAGTTGCGAGCCAACTTCTTTAAGATCGACGAATAATTCTGAGGCGGGATTTTGCTCGACTAAGACGCGCTCTACTCGCCAGGTGCTGCGCGTTTTGTTGAGCGGACTAACTTGAATTAAGCCGAGCAATTTACGTTCTCTACTATTAGCAAGCTCTTGTTCGGCAACGTAGACGCGAAAGCGATCTTGTAGGGGATTGGGGAATAGACTTAAAAACTTGAGCGCTCCATACCAGCGACGCAATTGTTGTACGCTTGCTACTGGATTAGCGCAATCGCACGACCGTTGAACCTCAGCCGCATCGGCTGCGATCGCTTCAATCGCTTCTAAGTCGCGATACTGTGCCGGACGGACGAGAATTTTTGTACTCTCAGAGAGGTAAGAACTCATCGATCGTTATGTTTGGTACAATGTTCGGTGCTATCCCCAGCGTTTTCGCCAGGCTTGTCCCTTAATTTAAGGGTTATATTTCTTTATACAGTTTATCAGAAGTTTTCGGCAGGCTGTTTTGCCCAAGGAGTCATGCCAGCGAGCGAGCTTCGCTTTTGTGAGATAAACTCTTGTTTAAAGCCAGATCGATCCGAATTTATCTTGTTACAAAGCCCTATCTAAAGAGATAAATTTAATTTTTTTTTTTAGGTTGGTTTTACATTAATTAGTAAAGATTTGTAAACTATAAACTAATCTATCTATGTGAACGCTGGATCTGAACATTAAATGAAACTCACGATTAACGCCGAGCGCTTCTTACTAATCGGTCATATTTTATCAATGGCTTTTGGCTTAGCCGGATTGTTATTGGTTTTACCAAATGCCGAATTTGTTGCTAATTTGCCAGAATTCGGGAAAACTGCCTTTGCTTGGTCAATGGCAGGCGGTGGCGTAGCGTATATGCTTTTAGGAATGGCAGCCGTCGCCGTGTATGCGTATCGAAATTTGGGAGTGTGGCACTGGCTGGCTTTCATGTTACCCTCTATCGGTTTGTCTTTGGGTAGCGAATTGTTAGGAACGAGTACGGGTTTTCCCTTCGGTCACTACCGTTACTTGAGCGGTCTTGGCTATAAAATTAGCGGGTTAGTTCCTTTTACTATTCCCCTGTCTTGGTTTTATCTGGGATTAAGCGCCTATTTGCTAGCTCGTGCGGGACTAGCTAGCCGTCAGATGCCCAATTGGTTGCGCTATGTCGGCGCGATCGCCCTTGGCTCTCTTTTACTCACTTCCTGGGACTTCGTTCTCGATCCGGCGATGAGTCAAACAACGATGCCATTTTGGGTTTGGGAACAACCTGGCGCTTTCTTTGGAATGCCTTATCAAAACTTTGCTGGTTGGTTTGGTACGGGCGTAGTATTCATGAGCGTAGCCACGTTACTGTGGATGGTAAAACCCATGAACTTGCCCCAGAATCGCTTAGGATTGCCCCTAGCGATGTATTTGGGAAACTTTGGCTTTGCAACCATCATGAGTCTTGCCGCAGGCATTTACATTCCTGTCTTGTTGGGATTAATTTCAGGCGTAATTCCCGCGATCGCGCTTTATCAAATGGCATCTACTTCAGCAGGAGAGGCGATCGCGCATTCTGATGACGCGCAGACAACCGATCTCAATGAACAATTCCCTGTAGGAGCCATGCCCAAGTAGCCTTCCCCGCGGCTAAAAGCTGGGGGCTTTCACTAGCCCTCAACTCAATTTTTACTAAAAATTAAGTCGTTAGCTCCAGGATGGGTTACTTTTTTCAAAAATTATTTTAACGTGCAGTTTAAATGTGGAACAGCTTAGCAGAGTTGAGGAGCGAGGAAATTCTGGGTGCGATTTCTCTGGGACTATTATTGTTTCAGGGAAGCGCTATTTTAATTCTTTTATCTCGCCTGATTAAAGGAGCCAGTCGCCGTGCGCCACTCGAACCTAAAAACCCTACACCAGAGCAATTAGGGGCGGTCAGCATCATCGTTCCGACGCTGAATGAAGTCGATCGCATCGACCCTTGTATTGCGGGTTTGAGTCGGCAAAGTTACGAAGTTAGAGAGATTCTCGTCGTCGATAGCCATTCTCAAGACGGGACGCAGGGAAAAGTCAAAGCGATCGCCCAAAAAGACCCCCGCTTTCGACTCATCCTTGACGATCCGCTTCCTTCTGGATGGGTGGGTCGTCCCTGGGCATTGCATACGGGTTTTTTAAATAGTTCTCCTAGAAGCGAGTGGATTTTGGGGATAGATGCCGATACCCAGCCTCAACCTGGATTGGTTGCTAGTGCGATCGCCGCTGCTTCTGAAGAAGGCTACGATCTTGTTTCGCTCTCGCCCCAGTTTATTTTGTATCATCCTGGAGAATGGTGGTTGCAACCTGCCCTATTGATGACATTGCTCTATCGCTTCGATTCGGCAGGGGTACGCACACAAATCCCCGAAAGAGTAATGGCTAACGGACAGTGTTTTTTGTGCCGCCGCTCGGTTTTAGAGAAATTGGGGGGATATAGCAGTGCGGCGAGTTCGTTTTGCGACGATGTAACCCTCGCCCGCTACGCTGCCACACAAGGCTTTAAAGTCGGTTTCCTAGATGGCGCTAAGGTAATCCGAGTGCGAATGTATGAAGGGGTCAAGGAAACTTGGCACGAATGGGGGCGATCGCTCGATCTCAAAGATGCTTCTTCTTCTAGCCAATTGTGGGGCGATCTATGGCTGCTTGCGTGCGTGCAGGGACTGCCTTTGCTTTTGTTGCCAATCCTAGTGCTATGTCTGAGTTTGGGTTATTCTTTCCCAGTTTTGAGATTAGCCTTGGGGTTAAATTTGTTGTTGCTTGTCATTCGTTTTGCTTTGCTGTGGGCAATTTATCCTTCCTATTACCGAAGTAAAAAGAACTCGCCTGCTTCTTGGTTTTTCTGGCTTTCGACCTTGGCAGATCCGTTAGCGGTGTTGCGGATTTTTCTTTCTGCTTTCCAAAAACCGACTCGGTGGCGAGGGCGAATTTATGAAAGTAAAAAGATTGAGGTATGAAAATTAAAATGTGAAATTTTTAAAATTCCATGCTTCGTCTTTTATCTTTCATTATTTTTTTAATCAACTCTTTCGAGTTGCCAGAGAATTTGATTGCCTTCTCGTCTTACCCGCGAGACAACCCAATTCCGCCACGACCAATTATCGCCGCGACTCGTTACCGCACTTGCATTGATATCCATTAAATCTGCTAGTTCGGAGCTAGTAATTAGATATCCTTTACTGGCAATTTCATCGGCAATACGTAGAGTTTCTATAACATTTTGTAGTTGGATTACCCTCTCTGCTCTAGGTAATTGTGGTTCGTCAATTGCAGTGATAGATGAATCAATCATGGTTGTCATATGGGAAAACAGTGTTTCTTACACTTTTCAGTAATTTACTATTTTAGCAGTCAACTTTTCTGATAATTATGCTACTGCCATCTTACTCATTTTTCTAGATATTATATAGCCAAATCTTTAATTTTCTCTTCAACACTCTTAGGGGATTGAGAGAATAAGGGGGAAAAAGAAATAGATTTATCTGCGATCGCCTATATCAAAATTATGCAAGTTAAATAAACGGATTTTGATGTTTTTTTTTATTGATTAACTAGACCTATCATCACTGTAGCGATTGTTAAATAAGAAGGGACTCACTTGTTGAAAAATGTTTAGAATAAATGCGATCGCTTTCTTTTAGGCAATTGTCTGCGCTGTGCGATCGCATTTGGAGCGATTTTCTGATAGGATATGATGCTAGCAGATATTTGTGTTCGATTTGGCGTGGTTTGTAACTGTCTGAGAAATTTCTGGACTTATCGATAGTAAATACTTGTCCAGAACAAAAATCGTGGGGCGGACAAATTTTGCCCGCCCGATTAGAAGC
The DNA here is from genome assembly GCA_025454425.1 of Hydrococcus sp. Prado102. Lineage (GTDB taxonomy): Bacteria > Cyanobacteriota > Cyanobacteriia > Cyanobacteriales > Microcystaceae > Hydrococcus. The sequence goes on from JALOOL010000048.1 coordinate 8,578, forward strand.
CCCTGAGTAGGTCTTATTAATTAATAACGGCTGCTAATGATTGTAAACTGTAGCTTAAGTTGACCATTTCGTCTAGAGAAAGGGCTTGCTGGGCATCAGAAACAGATTTTTCGGGTTCTGGATGGCATTCAATAATTAAACCATCTGCACCAGTCGCGATCGCAGCTTTTGCCAACGGTGCGACTAACTCGCGCTTGCCGACAGCATGGGAAGGATCGACAATAATGGGTAAGTGAGTAATCTGTTTGAGGGCGGCGACTGTCCCCAAATCGAGTACGTTACGAGTATAGGAATCAAAACTGCGAATGCCGCGTTCGCACAGAACGACGTTAGAGTTTCCATGACTTAATATATATTCTGCCGCATAAACAAACTCCTCAAGGGTAGCTGCCAGACCGCGCTTGAGGAGAATGGGTTTATTAATTTTTCCTAATGCTTTGAGTAAATCGAAGTTCTGCATATTGCGACTGCCAACTTGTAACATATCCACATGGGTCGCAACTGCTTCAATTTGGTCGATTGACATTACTTCTGTCACGACGGGCATTTGATAGCGCCTTCTAATTTCTGCCAAGATTTGTAGTCCTTCGAGTCCCAATCCTTGAAAAGCATAAGGAGAGGTTCTGGGTTTATAAACGCCTCCCCGCAATGCTTGAATGGGGGTAGGTTTTAGGTGAGTCGCTACTCGTTCCATTTGCGCCAAACTTTCCACAGCACAAGGGCCGCCAATAATGACGATTTGGGAACCGCCAAAAGCGACAGTATCGGATAGGGAAACGATGGTTTTCTGTTCGGGTTGGGATTTGAGGGCGAGTTTTGCATTTAACATGGTTGATTACTCCAATAAAAAAAGCCCGGTTTCCTGTTGGAATTCCGGGCGAGACGAGGTAAAAAAATGAGTTATACGACTCTATGTACCCGGAGTTGGTCTGGGCCAAAAAAAGTAAAAACCGTAAAACCAGTTCGAGAATAGAGTCATTTGAATTTTGGATTTTGGATTTTGGATTTTGGATTTTGGATTAATCTTATGGATTAATCTGGGAGCTTGCGACCAAATTTTATTTGGTCATCGTGCGTTTCAAGACCAAATAAAAAACCGCAGCTTTTACGCTACGGTTCGCCATCGGTTTCCAGCAAAAACTGGATTCACCTCTGGCGAACCAAGATAAACCAAAAATAAAAATAGCGATCGCGGCTGAGCATTTCGATAATTCTTGCGATTTTCATTACTTGCGATAATTTTAGAGTAACAAAGAAAGATTGCAATCGTCAACTCGCTTCGACAAGGCAGCTATGCTGGAGGCAGAGGGCTTCTCGAAGAAAGAAGGGCTTGATTTAAAATTGCAACCCAAACCTTCTGCCCTCTGCCCTCTGCCCTCTGCCTTTCTTGTTCAATTTCCATAAAAAGGCAAAACATCTACCCAATTAGGGCGTTTACCTGCTTGCCACTCTTGCTGTGCCAATTCTAGTAAACTATTGGCAGTCACTCCTAAATGAGTTGGTGCGGTAATTAATTCATAGGGAGTCGCTAATTGTTCTAAATGTTGTTGCCAAGCTTCAGTTGCGATCGCACTATCGGGCAAACAAGCTATTAATTGCGAATTTTGCGCGGAAATTTGATATATTCCTGCATAGATTTGTCCTCGCGTTGCTTCCATTTGTACGGCAATTTTTTTATCGCTAGTTATGCGATCGCGTTGCGAACAAGCGATTGCCGCTAAACTAGAAATAGCGAATAAAGGAATTTCTAATTGTTGCGCTAAAGTTCGAGCCGTAACTACACCAATGCGACTACTAGTAAAGCTTCCTGGGCCTTTTGCTACTGCAAGAAAGGCTAAATCTTTCCAAGTTAACGGCTTAATAAATTCAACGAGATATTGATGTAAATAAGTGGATAATTCTCGATTTAAATCCCAAGTTTGAGTGCGATTCTCATCGGCAAAATTACTCAGACTCAATCCGAGTTGGGCGCTGCTAGTATGAAGGGCGAGGGCATAAGACGCATCACATTTTTGTAAATTTATCATAGGCAGTGCGAGCAAGATGCTCGCTTTTTAATATAAATTTGCTCGTCGAGACACTCACACTACAATGACATATTTGGGAGACTCATTCACAGTTATCAGCGATTAGAGTTCTTTCGTCGCGTAGCTAGCGTAAGAACGTTGGCGCAGCCCGTCCAAGGGACGTAGCAATTCTTTAGTTCAAAGTAGAGACGCGAAATTACCCTACGGGACCCTTTCAGGGAACGCGTCTTTACAGGAGTTCAGTAGTAAATTTAATTCCGACTTCATCAATACTTTCGAGTTTCGACTTTCGAGTTTCGACTTTCGACTTTCCCCAATCGCTAGTTTTTAGCTTAAACTCCTCAGCATATAGCCGTCCGATACAACCGCCTCCTTTATGAAGTTCGGAGCGCAATAACATTAAGATTTGTTCTATTTCTAAGTTACGAACGCGAAATTCTGGTAGCAGTTCGACTCGATTTGGATCGATCTCGATCGCTTCAGAAGCTACCTTGTGAAGAAACTGCGATGGAATGCGAACGTATAAATAATGGTCTTACCCTTCCGATTGATAGCCGCTTTTGACTCCCGCAGGCGTAATGGCAAGATCTCCCTTACGATAGAGTCCCGTGTAATGGCGATCGCCAAATGCTTGATGAATGCGATTGGGCTTACTTCCCAAACTCAAAACAATGATATGTTCTGGTTCGGGCTGAAGTTCCATCCCTCCAGGTGGATGCTGAAACTCTTGTACAAAGATGGATTCCCAACCCAAAGCTTGACTCGATGCGATCGGTTGCTGGGGGTCGCGTTCTGTTGAGGAGTAAGTTTTTACCATCATTTCAACAGCCTCTTTCAAAACTTACCGCAAGATTTTGAGAGTCGTGCAAGATTTTGATAGAAGAATAAGGTTAAGTTTCTTTACTCTGTAATTATAGTCACGATTCATTACGAATTGTTACGCTAAAAGCGGTTCTCAATTTTTCGTAGCGATCGCGTTCATTTTGACATAAAGGAGGAAAAATTATGATGTCGCCGGAAATAAAGCAATTCACTGATGAATCTCAGGAACAAGATAGAAAGATCGTTCCTTTACACCATAAGTCTCAAAATTCGCCAAGCGAAGATCGGAGAATGCTTCAGGGCATAATCGATCGCGAAGCCTTGGTAAGCTGGTTATTTCTCATCGGTTCTCTTATCTTCACTCTGGATGCAATTTTAGAGAATATCAAAGGCGTTTCTTTCTCATCTCTTTTGCACATATCAGCCAGCATCTTATTCACCATCGGTTCTGTGCTTTTTATTCCCAGCGACAGACAAAAGTAATGCAATTGTCTCTCTGTTCATAACGCTTTTAAAACAATTATGACCGAAAGAGATTTGGTCACTAGCCCTCGCCATCCGTTAGACCTCTTGGAGTGTGGGAGGTATGAGAGGACTTTTAAAGAATCAATCCAAAATCCAAAATCCAAATGACTGCTATATTGCTTTCCTCAAACATCAAAAAAGAAATTCAAGAATTCCTAAAATTGGCAATTCCTTTAGCAAGCGCCCAAGTTGCCCAATCGGCTACGGGTTTTGCCGACACGATAATGATGGGACGCTTAGGACAAGAAACCTTAGCAGCGGGAGGTTTGGCTGCGTTGACCTTTATGGCGCTGCTAAATAGTGCTGGCGGTATTGTGATGGGGGTTAGTCCCCTCGTCGCCGCAGCTTATGGGGCAAACAATAAAACGCGCATCGAACAACTTGCCCGTCAAGGGTTGTGGCTTTCATTGCTGCTATCGATTCCTACTGCGATCGCGCTTTCGCATTTCGATACTTGGATGCGCCAACTCGGACAAACGGAAACGACTGTAACTTTAGCCAATACCTATTTAGATATCATGCTCTGGGGATTGTTTCCAGCAGTAGGATTCGCGATGTTGCGAGGTGTTGTCTCTGGTATGGCGCAAGCGCGTCCTATCATGGCGATTGTTATTGCTGGAACGCTTTTTAATATTACGGGCAACTATGTTTTAGGATTTGGAAAGTTTGGATTTCCTCGTCTGGAAATGGCGGGATTAGCGCTAGCAAGCATTCTCAGCTTGTGGGGAATGTTTCTCGCCTTAGTTATTTATATTCTCAGACACGAGAAACTAAAAGAATACCGCATCTTTCAAGAGTTGCATAGCATCAGACCGCGTATTATGGCAGAAATAGTCCGAATTGGTTTGCCAATTGGCATATCTGTGGCTTTAGAAGTTGGATTATTTACGATTGTTACCTATTTGATGGGTGCGTTAGGAACCGATGTGCTGGCGGCGCACCAGATTGTTTTTCAGACGGTTATGGTTATCTTTATGGTTCCATTGGGAATGTCTTTTGCGATGACTGCCCGCGTCGGTCAATGGGTCGGACAGCAAAACTTGCAAGCAGCTAAACAAGCAGGGATTGTTGGAATTACGATCGCGATAGTATTTATGGCAATTATGTCGATCGCGCTGTTGATATTTCCCCAACAAGTTGTTGGGTTATATTTAGATATTCACAACCCAGCCAATGCCAATGTGTTAACCCTAGCGCTTCCGATGTTAACCGTTGCAGCAATTATACAAGTTCTTGATGGCCTACAAAAGACGACGATGGGCGCACTCTACGGACTCCAAGATACTCGCGTACCGATGCTACTGAGTTTTCCTGCCTTTTGGGGAGTAGGATTAACTAGCGGTTACATTCTCGGATTTCCCTTGGGTTTGGGAGGCGTTGGATTGTGGATAGGACAATCAATTGGAGTTGCGATCGCAGCAGGGGTCTTTGTTTGGCGCTTCCAAAGTTTGACTTCAAAATCGGTGAATTGGTGATTGGGGATTGGTGATTGGTGAATGGGGACAAGGAGGACAAGGAGGACAAGGGGGACAAGGAGGCTTTTTTTGAATTTTGAACTTTGAACTTTGAACTCTAATCACTAATTCCCAACCCAACAATCTATCTGACGGTTTTTGCAAGGCTGCGCTTTTCGGCTTATGCTGTGAAAACAGGCTCTTGAATCGATATATATAGCAATTTTCTTTTAGATGAGGTACATGGCTGACAGCTTTAAGGCAGATGATGGCAGGTGTTAAGTGTACTTCATTAATTTAATAACCGCTATAACTGAGCAGTTTTATATTTTTATTTTAATCCAAAATCCAAAATCCAAAATCCAAAATCGAATGTCCCTCTCCTCTCCACTAGCAAAATCTAAACTTAAAGGTAGAATCCGCGAAAATGATTGGCGATTGTTGTTACGACTGCTTCCCTACGCTCGTCGCAATAAAGTATTATTAATCGTCTCCATTATTTTATTAATTCCCGTCGCAATTTCAGGAGCAGTTCAACCGTTAATTGTCGGTCAAGCGATTTCTTTGCTGCGTCAAGAACCGAGTTGGTCTTTTCTAAGGGGTGTTTCTTTTGCACAAGGATTAAATATTCTCATTGTTCTCCTTTTAACAACGATTTTTGTTCGCTTAACTTTTTCTTCGATTCAAGGATATTTAGTCCAAAAAGTCGGACAGGAAATTACAGCAGCAGTCAGGGAAGATTTATTTACTCACGTTACTTCTTTATCGACTAGATTTTTTGAACGGACTCCTGTAGGACGCTTAGTAACTCGTATTACCAGCGATGTAGAAGCATTAGGAGATGTATTTGCTAGCGGCGCAATTGGCGTAATTGGCGATTTAATTTCTATTTTGACGATTGTTATCGTCATTTTTATGCGTCAGTGGCAATTAGCATCGATGTTGCTTTTGATGCTCGTTCCCGTAACAGCTTTAATTATTTATTTTCAACAGCAATATCGCAAAGCAAATTATCAAGCAAGAGAAGAATTATCAAAATTAAACTCCATGTTGCAGGAGAATATTGCAGGGATTAACGTCGTGCAATTATTTCGTCGCGAACGTTTTAATAGTGAAATGTTTCGCTCGATTAACTTACGCTATCGTAAAGAAGTCGATCGCACGATTTTTAACGATTCGGCAGTTTCGGCGACTCTAGAATGGATTTCTTTAGTTGCGATCGCGGGAGTTCTTTTATTAGGTGGAAGCTTTGTTCTCGATCGAAGAATCGATATCGCAACGCTATCGGAATTTATTCTTTTTGCCCAAAGACTATTTAATCCTCTCAGGCAATTTGCAGAAAAATTTACAATTTTTCAATCGGGATTTACTGCGATCGAACGGATTAGCGAATTAATGAGCGAACCCATTGAAATTCGCGATCCAGCAGTTTCTAAATATCCCAATGGAAATTTATCCAATCGCAAATCGGGAGAAATTCGTTTTGAAAATGTTTGGTTTGCTTATAAAGACGACGAATATGTCCTCCAAGATTTAGATTTTACTATTCGTCCTGGCGAAAAAGTTGCGCTTGTCGGGCCGACGGGTGCGGGCAAAAGTTCGATTATTCGATTGTTGTGTCGCCTTTACGAACCTACGCAGGGAAGAATTTTAGTCGATGGGGTTGATATTCGAGACATTCCTCAAGTCGAATTGCGCCGTTATATTGGCGTTATTCTCCAAGAAAGTTTTCTTTTTGCTGGCGATATCAAACGCAATATTACGTTAGGCGAAAATTACTCGCTAGAAGAAGTCAAAGAATCTGCTAGATTGACCAATGTCGATCGCTTTATCGAAGAATTACCTCAAGGTTACGATACCCAATTGCGGGAGAGGGGAACGAATTTATCAGGCGGTCAAAAACAGCTTTTAGCTTTTGCTCGCGTTGCTATTCGCAATCCCCGCGTTTTAGTATTAGATGAGGCAACTTCTAGTCTTGATGTCGCTACAGAAGCACTGATTCAAGAAGCATTAGATCGACTGTTGGGCGATCGCACTGCTATTATTATCGCCCATCGTCTCTCAACCATTCGCAATGTGGATCGCATTCTCGTCCTCAAAAGAGGTCAATTGGTCGAGTCGGGAACTCACGAAGCGTTACTTCAGCAACAAGGATTGTATGCAGGTTTGTATCAATTGCAAATGCTAGGAAATCCTGACGTATAGGAAAATAGTAGTAAAGAGAAAATAAAACTTGCAGCAAAGAGAGTTAAGCTAAATCAAAATAAGATAAAAACTTTTGCTTGTGCCATTCGCTAATCTTTCTCAAGCGCGATCGCATTTCTTGGCATGAGCTAAGACACATTTAATCTTTCTAATATTAGATTAGCTAAATCTCTTTGCTTTTGTCTGTTGCCCATTCCCTTCCCTAACTATTGCCTTAAGAAAAAATGCTCAGGAGACAAGAATGCCCAGACCAGTTATTATGTGCATTGACGATGAATCAATAGTTTTGACAAGCCTCAATTTACAACTAAAGCAAGAATTTAGAGATATTTATAGTTTAGAAATGGCTGAAAGTACTAATGAAGCCTTAGAAATTATTGAAGAATTAAAAGAAGATAATATCGAGCTTTTAGTCGTCGTTTGCGATTGGTTAATGCCTGGTAAAACTGGGGACGAATTTTTGATAGAACTTCATCAAAGCTATCCTGAAACTATCAAAATATTATTGACGGGACAAGCCGATCGCTCGGCAATCGAACGCGCTAAAAAATATGCAAATTTGTATGCTTGCGTTCCCAAACCTTGGACGAGACAAGAATTGATCTCGACGATTAAATCTGCCATATCTCAATCTCAAAACTAATTTAATAAGCTATTGTGCATTTAAACTGTTTCATCGCCCCTGTTCTTAACGCTTGCTCATTAACCTAGCAATCTCCCGTACAGACGCTTTCCGAATCGCGTCTCTACACTTCCCTACTCCCTATTTTGAACTTTGAACTTTGAACTTTTAAAGTAAGAGTTTTTACGGTATCTCTAGACGGTTGGTTGTGACAAGTTAATCTTCCCGTTCTAATTGTATAGTTAGTCCAGATTTGCGAGCTTTTCTAATTGGATATTAATTGTTTTTATTTTTCGTACTACAAAGACTTTACACAATCTTGACAAATCCTAGTCTGCTTTTCATGAAAAGTTTACACAAATTCGATTTTTATAACGCACAATAGCAATTAATTATTCAAATAAGTTGTTGGCTAGGGGGTTGCGATCGCGAGTTTTATCGATGGAATTATCGAATGTAAATATCGACCTTGCATCCCAGTTGTCTTGAATTTAAAAGACTGAGCCAACCAAAGATATCCCTGACCGAGATTCACATTTCAGAAAACTAAGGAGAGAAATCAATTACTCTTTAGGTCATTTTTAAAAATGACTTTGATGACAGAAAAGAGTTGATTGTTTGCCTCTAATTTCTGCTTGCCAATTTCTCAAATAAATAACTTTTAAATTTATGGACGTTTCTGGAACCTCCTCATTTTCGCCTGCGGAATCTTCGTTAAGTTTAATTAATTCAACGAATGCGTTCAATTCATTTGACAATAAATATTTAACCAAAGAGATAGTCTTTCTCGATTCGAGCGCAGACAATTATCTAGAACTTGCTAAAGAACTCAAAGCCGATGAAGTAATCCTCTTGCAACCCAACGAGGATGGAGTCGAACAAATTACCGCGGCATTAGCTCAATATCACAACCTCTCCAGCGTACAAATCATCTCTCACGGAAGTTCTGCTAACCTACTATTGGGCAATAGCCAGTTAGGTGCGGACGATTTAATTAATTATGCTGGTGCTATCCAAAGCTGGGCAAATGCCTTAAGTTCCGATGCCGATATCCTTTTGTATGGGTGTAATGTAGGATCGGGCGTTGCCGGAGTCAATTTTATCGATCGCTTAAGTCAACTCACTGGGGCTGATATTGCTGCCTCTGACGACCTCACTGGGAATGCAAAGTTAGGCGGCGACTGGACGCTTGAAGTAACGACAGGCGCGATCGAGGCTGAATCTGCCTTATCCGCTAAAGCAATGGAGGAATATAACAGTATCTTGCCAAGCTACAACGGCAATGAATACATATTGACCAGTGCGGGTTTAACCTGGGAACAGGCACAAGCAGAAGCCAGAAGTCGAGGCGGCAACCTCGTTACGATTAACAACGCAGCCGAAGAAACCTGGCTAAAACAGACCTTTAGTGCCACCGAGGGTTTTTGGATTGGCATTAACGATCGCGCCGTTGAAGGTCAATTCGTGTGGGCAAGCGGCGAGACTAGTACTTATAGAAACTGGGCACCAGGCGAACCCAACAATTCTCGCGGCAATCAAGACTTCGGTTGGATGAATTACGGTACTACTCGCCAGTGGGACGATAATACTCCGACAGCGAGAATGCGCGGTATCATCGAACTTCCTGGCACTCAAACCAATGCAGGCGCGATTAGCTTAACCAACAATAATTTCACCGTCAACGAAAACAATAACACCGTCACTGTCACTGTTCAACGAACTGGAGGCAGCGACGGGACTGTAACAGTAGGTTATCGAACGGTTAATGGTACTGCGATCGCAGGTTCGGATTTTACTGACGCTACGGGAACTTTAACGTTTGGGCAAGGAGAGACTAGCAAAACCGTAACCATTTCGATTCTTGACGACACCGTATTTGAAGCCAATGAAACCTTCAACTTTACGCTAGAGAACGTCACCGGAGGCGCTACATTATCAACGCCTAATACTGCTGCGATCGCCATTTTCGATAACGATCCGCTAATTTATAACGGCAATCAATACTTCTTAACCAGTAGTGCTTTAACTTGGGAACAAGCACAGGCACAAGCGCAAAGTCGGGGCGGCAATCTAGTTACTATCAATAGTTCCGTCGAAGAAGCCTGGCTCAAACAGACTTTTGGCAGCACAGAAGGTTTTTGGATTGGCATTAACGATCGCGTTACTGAAGGACAATTTCAGTGGGTTAGCGGTCAAGATGTCACCTATACTAACTGGGCACCAGGCGAACCCAACAACTCAGGCGGCAATCAAGACTTTGGCTGGATGAACTTCGGTACATCTCGTCAGTGGGATGATAATACTCCCACAGCACTCTTGCGCGGCATCATCGAAGTAGGTAGCGGCACTCAACCCAATCCAGGAACTATCGGTTTGGGCAGCAGTAACTATAGCGTCAATGAAGGTAATGGTACTGTAACTGTAACGATTTTACGAACCGGAGGCAGCGACGGAACTGTAACCGTAGATTACAGAACGGTTGAAGGTTCTGCAACGGCTGGTTCTGATTACACGGCGATTCCAGCAGGTACTGTCACCTTTGCACCAGGAGAAACCAGTAAAACAGTAACCATTGCGATTGGCGATGACACACTTGCCGAAGGCAATGAAACGTTTGGTTTCGCGATCGATAACCCCACTGGAGGCGCTACCCTACTCGTACCGAGAACCGCTCAAGTCACCATTGTCGATAACGATAGTCAGTCCAACATCTTTACCTATAACGGCAATCAGTATTTACTGACCAATGGAACCTTAACTTGGGAACAGGCACAAGCTGAAGCGCAAAGTCGAGGAGGCAATTTAGTCACTATTAACGATTTAGCCGAAGAAACCTGGCTCAAACAAACCTTTGGCACGTCATCAAGCTTCTGGATTGGCATTAACGATCGCGCTACTGAAGGACAATTCCAGTGGGTAAGCGGTCAAGCTGTCACTTATACCAACTGGGCAGCAGGCGAACCCAACAATTACCTCGGCAATCAAGACTTTGGCACGATGAATTTCGGTGCATCTCGCCAATGGGACGATGATGGCCCAACCTCACTATTTCGCGGCATTATCGAAATTGGCGGTGCCAATCCCAACCCCAACAGTCCGCCGACGTTAACCAAAAATACTGTAGTATCTGGCTTAGTCATGCCTACTGCAATAGACTGGACACCTGACGGACAAACCATGTTTATCGCTCAAAAAGATGGGATAGTCAGAGTTTTCAGAAATGGCACTCTCCAAAGCACCCCGTTTATCGATATTCGCTCTCAGGTAAACAATACTCGCGATCGCGGTTTACTCGATATCGCCGTTCATCCCGATTTCCAAAACAATCCTTATGTCTATCTTCTGTTCGCCTATGACGATCCCAGAGTTCTCCAGAATTCGGGTTTAGCAGGGCCAGACGGCAATGGCAACCGTATGGGTCGTCTAATGCGCATTGAAGTCAATACAACCACCTGGACGGCAATTGCTGGTAGCGAAGTAGTTCTTTTAGGAAATAACGGCACTTGGAATGTAGATTACAATCCGTTTGTCGATAGTACCGACAACTTCACCGCACCTCCTGCGGGTATTAACAACGGACAAAACTTACAAGATTTTCTCGCCGCAGATAGTACCTCGCATACCATTGGTACGGTTGAATTCGGGCGCGATGGGATGCTTTATGTCAGCAATGGCGACGGCACTTCCTATAACCGCATGGATCCTCGTACCGTGCGCGTACAAGACCTCAACAACCTCTCCGGCAAGATTTTACGGATCGACCCAATTACAGGTCAGGGTCTTTCTAACAATCCTTTCTACAATAACGACCCGAACAGCAACATTTCTAAAGTCTATCAGTATGGACTGCGCAATCCCTTCCGCTTTACTATCGATCCAACCAACAACCGATTATTTGTTGGCGATGTCGGTTGGACTCGTTGGGAAGAAATTAACTCTGCTGGTGCTGGAGCGAATTTTGGCTGGCCTTACTATGAAGGAGGTAGCGGACAAAATCTCAGAACTAGCGAATATCAAAACCTACAAGAAGCTCAAACCTTTTATGCAGATCCCACCAAATTAGCTACGCCTGCCATTTATGCTCTCAACCATAACACGGGTATCAACGCGATCGTTATGGGAGATGTTTATACAGGCAATCTTTATCCCGAACAGTATCGAGGAGATTTATTCTTTAACGACCTCGGTCAAGGTATAGTACGCAATATTAGTTTTGACGCACAAGGTCAAATTACTTCAATTGAAACCTTTACTACAGGCGCTAACATTGTCGTACAGATTGCCACAGGGCCAGATGGAAAACTCTATTTTGTCGATCTTGATGACGGTGTAGTAGGTTCTTGGCAGTTTGTCTAGAGTACGGGCAAATTAGCTTTACAAGAACCTTAACGAGAGAAGCGTTTTAGACGGTTGAGTCAACCGTCTAAAACCAGTCTCGCAACGATTCGTAAAAAATATTAGGCTGCTTTTTCTTTGAATCTATTCAGTCTCGTGCAAATTCTTGGTTAATCATTTTGCGATCGCTTTTTTTATAAAAGATTATGATATGGCGATTCTGGGTTTGATCTAAGAATATTTAGATTTGATAACTAATCAATTTTGCAGAAATGAGTTGAACAGGATTATCTGGCAATTTAATTTTTACATCCTGGATTTCAAACCCTGAAACATTAGTTTTTTCGAGGGTTTTTCTATCTTCAATAGGAAATGATAGATATTTACTTTCTCGCATCAGAGCAAATAATCTAAAACTTTTTTTAGCTTCATATTTAAGATTTAAATAACTATAAACTTTTTGAGGATGTTCTATATGCCACATCCCTCGTATTCTAAGATATGTAATCCCTAACGGATCGACTTTATTAACTCTTCCTAATTCTTTAGTCGGGCTAAATTCAACCTCAGCTATTTCACTAATTCCAGCAGCAATTTTAGTTCTTATCCTTTCATAAATTTCTCGATTGGCTGCATAGCAATCTCCATAAACTAACCAAAGCAAACTTAATTTTTGTTGTTTAACACATCCGATGGCATAAATTAAATCTTTTGTTGACCATTGTTCGCACTCGCGACAGGCTCGTGTAATCATAGGACTGTCTGCAAAAAGCTTTGTTGAGGGATAGGAACTATTTAAAGCAATTGATGCTGTTTCTGATTCTAGTTTTTTGACTTCTACTGCATCTCCATCTTTAATTATGAAATCTGGTGGATTATTAGCATTGCCAAAATATGAAAAAATTGTTTGATAAATCTCAGCTTTTTTGTTTTCACCTGTTTCGTTTAAGGTATTGGCAAAAATATCTTTAACAAAAAGCTCTAGAGCATCACCAGCAGCATTAATTTTATTTTTACTTCGATAAAAACTTACAACATCAGGAATCTTATTGGCTGTTATAGTAAAAATTGCCTGAAGTATATTATTCATAGAAATCGATAATTTTATTACTATTAAAGAAACGTTAAATCTAAGCTTAGTTGTTGTGTTCTAGTTGCCTGGAATTGTTTTTCTTTTCGATTGTTTGACTCTAATAAATTTGCTTTGATTGCTTTCGCTAAAGCAAAACTAAAATTCACAGGAACGGCATTACCAATCATTTTGTAACCGCTATTTAAGTTGTTATAATAAAAAATAATATCGTCAGAAAAAGTTTGAATTCTGGCACATTCTCGAACAGATAACCTTCTATAAGAATAGGGAGATTCGGGATCGAAAATCCATTTATCTTTACCTACATGAATCATTTTATTAGCTTGTGGATGGATGGGTGCGTGACGACCTCCCGCTTGAATAGTAAATGATGGTTCGTCCCAGGAACGAACCCGATTTCGAGACATATAAATACTTGAAAAACCACCTAACATATATTCATGATTTTGTACTAGACAAGCATCGCCATTTGTACGATCTTTCCCAATAGCCGGTAAGGCAGATTCGCGTAAATTCCAAATCGCATCTTTTAATGTAGGAAACTTAAAAGTTTTGGAGATTAAATTAAAATCGAACTTCTGGTTTAAATCGATGCGATAACCAATAAAAATTACTCGTTTTCTTTCTTGTGGAACGTTGTAATCTAAAGCATTTAATAATTTAAAATTGACAACATAATTAGCTTCTTCAAAAGCAGTGACAATATTGTTTAAGGCACGATTATGCTTTTTGTGCATCATTCCTGAAACATTTTCAGCTAAGAAAAATAAAGGTTGTTTGTCTCTGAGAATGCGAATATACTCTAAAAATAGCTGGCCGCGATCGTCATTAATCCCTTTTTGAGTACCCGCTTCACTCCAACTTTGACAAGGAGGGCCGCCAATTATACCTATACAGTCTGGAATCTCGTCAGATGGAATTTTTCTAATATCTCGTTTGTCTAGAAAAGTATCTGAATAATTTTTTTCATAGGTTTCCCAGATTTCCTTGTCATATTCGTTTGCCCATATAATATTAAAGCCAGCTTGACTAAAACCTAAATCTAATCCTCCACATCCAGAAAATAGAGAAACTATATTTAATGGCTGTGTTTTTGGCAAACTTGATAATTTCATCGACTACAATTTAACCTTTAGACCGATCTCTATTCTTGAAGCAATGACAGTGCAAATCGATCGCGATCTAGATTACTCTACCCTATCCTTAGTTTCTCCTACCCTATCACCAGAAGATCTTCGGCTCGATCGCGCGATAAGATTAGGCGTAATGGCTTCTGGTAGCGGTACGAATTTTGAAGCTTTGGCGCAAGCGATAGATAATCGAGAATTAAATGCTCAAATTCCAATTTTAATTTACAATAATCCTGAAGCCAAAGTAAAGGAAAGAGCAAAGAAATGGAACGTTCCAGCGATATTACTCGACCACCGAACTTATAAACGTCGCGAGGATTTAGATCGGGCAATTATCGAGGTATTCCAACAAAATCAGGTTGAATGGATTGTTATGGCTGGATGGATGCGAATTATTACTTCAGTTCTTTTAGATGCGTTTCCCAATCGCGTTATTAATATTCATCCCAGTTTATTACCTAGTTTTAAAGGCGTTCGCGCGATCGAACAAGCTTTAGAATCAAAAGTTAAAATTACGGGGTGTACCGTTCACCTGGCTAGTTTAGAAGTCGATAGCGGCCCAATTATAATGCAGGCTGCTGTTCCTATCCTACCAAATGATACGCCAGAAACCTTACACGCGCGAATACAAATACAAGAACACAAAATCTTTCCAATCGCGATCGCCTTAGCTGCTCAAAAATTCGGCACTCAATGACCGTGCAATTTTTATCACAATTTCGCCCGCTTTTTTTATCGATTGTTGCAATTCTTATTGCGTTACTTGTCGGTGGAATTTTAATAGCAATAGCAGGTGCAAATCCCTTTAATGCTTACATCATTCTTTTTCAAGATTCGCTTGCCAATTATTACGGATTTGGCAATACTTTAACCAAAGCAACGCCGCTTTTATTAGCTAGTTTAGGAATTCTCGTAGCGCTTCGAGGCGGACAATTTAATATTGGCGGAGAAGGACAAATTTATTTAGGAGGATTAGGAAGTACTCTAATTGGAATATTTTTAACTAATTTACCCAGTATTATTCACATTCCCCTCGCACTTGCGGGGGGATTTTTATTAGGTGCAATCTGGGGAATTATTCCCGGTTATTTAAAAGCCATACGCGGAGTTAATGAGGTAATAACTACGCTACTTTTAAATTATATTGCTATTAATTTAATTAGTTACCTCGTCCAAAATCCTTTAGAAGAACCTGGCGCACCGAGTCCCTATTCTCCTATGCTTGTAGAATCGGCAAGGTTGTTTATTATTCTGCCAAAAA
>JALOOL010000049.1 GCA_025454425.1 Hydrococcus sp. Prado102
GATCGCCAAAATAAAAACTCAAACCCTTCCTGTACCTCTTCTGTCACCTTAACCGACAGGGTAGTTTTGCCGACTCCTCCCATTCCCAAAACACCTATTAAACGACATTTATCTCGTACTATCCATTCACTCAGCGTCGTTACTTCGCGCGATCGACCATAAAAAATTGATGTATCGATTGCTTCTCCCCAATCTTGAGATGGTTGCAAGCTTTCTACTTTGGGTGTTGTTGTAAGAGGTTGAGTTTTTTGTCTGAAGTATCGTTTTAGAATTGCTTGGCAATTTTGCTTATCGATCTTTTCGCCAAAACTGTTGGATAGCATCTGCCACAGTTTGGAACCCGCATCTTTAATATAGCCACAATCATAACCAGTCGCCTTGGCAATCTCGATATAAGAGTGTCCTTGCCAAGAATGTTGCAAAATAAGTTTTTGAATTTTGTTTAACTGTTTGGGTTCTACAGCTTGTTCGACTATTAACAATGCCTCTTCTAGGGTCATCGGCGTAAGTGTAAGAAAAAATTTTTATATAGATAAGTATGCTTAATCTTGCATGGCGATCGCGCAAAATACATAATTTTTATTAACTCTTCATTATGCAAAACGCAATAATTCTTTATAAAGACCTAAAAAGACAGAATTAGGTCGGGTTTTGGTCTGTTTATTAATTTGTTTGAGTCGCGCGATCGGTTTTGGGTATACGTTGTGGGGTTGCTGACTTAGATCTGACTTTTTGCTGACCTTTTACCGACTGTCAAAGCGGATACGTACAGCTATTCTGAAATTATCAATTAAATTTTCGTTTTTTAGTGGATTGGTTAATTTTATTAAGAGCAAAAACTGAAGAATGGCTAAAGGGATTTCTATCAACATTGGACTGAACTATATAGATAAAACAATATATGGTTCAGATGGCGCACTGAAAGGATGTGTAAATGATGCAAAAGCTATGAAAGCAATTGCAGAGTCGCAAGGTTTTAAATCACAACTGATTTTGAATGAGGAAGCAACTTACAACAATATATGCAATGCAATTACTAAAGCCAGTCATGAACTTATTTCAGGAGATGTATTTCTCCTTACTATTGCTTGTCATGGCTCGCAAATACCTTCTTTAAATGGCAGTGACGATGAGGTTGATGGATTAGATGAGACTTGGGTACTATTTGATCGTCAGCTTATAGATGATGAGTTGTATGAATTGCTTCAACACTTTAGAGCGGGAGTGCGGATTCTTGTCATCTCAGACAGTTGTCACAGTGGCACTATGCTCAGACCGCTGTCAGACCTATTAAACTCTCAAGGCGCACAAAAAATTATCAAGACTTTTGAAGCTGATTTTGTAACCGAAAAACCAAGAGTGTTTAGAAGTTTTGAGCAGTCGCAAGAAGAAACTATTCAGCAGTTTAATAGAGAAATTCGACTGCGCTCCATACCTCCTGAAATTTCCCAAAATGAATTTAGGCAACGTGAAAGTACGTATCGGACAGTTCAACAATCTCTTGCAACATTTGATCTAAGAGAGTCTATTCGGGCAAGTGTACTGCTATTGTCTGGTTGTCAAGATAATCAGTTGTCCTCAGATGGAGATAAGAATGGATTTTTCACTGAAACTCTTCTAAAAGTTTGGAATTCAGGAAACTTTAAAGGAGATTACATTTCGCTCTATAAAGAGATAAGAGGGAATATGCCTCCTTGGCAAACTCCAAATTACTACAAGGTTGGTAATGATGATTCAGAGTTTGAGAAGCAAAAACCGTTTTCTATTTTTAATTCTATTTCAATCAAAGGAGATGATATGACAGTTAACACTAACACCATTCCAGTTAATGAAGTTTCTGAAGCAACTAATGACCCTAGATTTTTGGAGTCTATAGCAGTTGCTGTTGCAACTGTAGCAGTCGAGGCAGCAATTAAAGAATTAACGCGAGGAGGGGTCGTAGGCAATAGGACAATCTCGTCTGAACTAACCAGTGACACTAGATTTTGGGAAACTATAGCAGTTGCCGTTGGAACTGAGGTAACCAAAGCAGTAATTAAGGAACTGACGCGGGGAGGTATGATGGGAAATGGAACTAATTTATCTTTGCCAAATCATGAATCAAGAGCTTGGTGGACACCACCCAAGGAGGTTTCTGTTGGCATTAATGCTCCGTTCGTCTCTGCTGGTATTAGTATTCGCGAACTAGTACTCAAGCAACTGGCAAAAGAAGGAGTTGTAAGAAGCACACCAACTTCATCTGTTCCCCTCGATCGATCTTGGGATTCTCTTCTTGAAAAAGTAGCTGAAAAAGTTCTTGAGAAAGTAATTAATAAGCTGTAATGTAAGTTCTCAATACTTTTATAAAACTGCGATCGCACTTTTTATAATTGCAGCAATCAAACTTCAAATCATGAAAGCGATCGCCATTGTCAGTTAATCGATGAGTGATGCGATCGCTATTTTTCATCTTCTGATTTTTCCCGATCTGGCGGTTTCAACATCTGCCAAATTTCGGCATCAATTTGTGATAAATATTCTGGTTCTAGTTCGCCTATTTTACGAACAATTCGTTTGGGATCGATCGCCCGTAACTGAAAAACCATAGCTATGGAAACTAAATTTAATCCATTAGCGGTTGAGGGTTCAATTTTAACTGCGAACGGAAAACGCAATGCTGCTAGTGAAGAGGTAATCGGAACTACCATCAACATTGGAGAAATTATCGTATCAGTTTGCACGGCGATCGCCGGACGGGTTCCCTTTTCTTCGCGTCGATTAGTGCAACTCAGGAGAACATCTCCTCGTGCCATTTATAATACCTCGCGAACCAATCTGGCTTCTATATTCAGCCAATCCTCATCACTGGCGGCTTCCCAATCGGCAAATTCAGTTGCTAAATCCTCACCAATCTCTGTGTTAAGCGATGCAGCTAGAAGTACCACTATTTCGCTATTGATAGAACGTCCATGAGCTTCTGCTCGTTGTTCGATCGCTTGGTATAACTCAGTTGGTAAGCTGACTTGAGTATGGCAGTTTTCAGCAGCATCCATAAAAATTCTCAAATTTCTATCCATATTTATTATGGCTTACTGCTATCAACTCGATCGCGATCGCCTTACAATTCACACCGCGATCGCATTTACTCTAACGTGACTCTACCTCGTTGATAATTAGCAATTAATGTAAACTGTTTGAGCCACTGCGAACCCAATAAAATCTCTTGGATTTCTTCACCTGCAAAAACGGGAATGTCAAATTCTTGGCGATCGATGACTACTTTACCCAAATAAATATCAAAAGTAGCTTCTCCCTGTGCGGTTCTCAATCTATTTTGACGCAGAAAAAGCCAATCGAGATCTTCTGCATCTTGTCGATTCATTGCCAGAAATTCAGTAAACCCCGTATCTAAAAAAACTTCCACAGGAAGATTTAGCCCATCATTATTTATCAGATCGATATCAAAATATATTTGTCCTTTTTCTCCAAATCTCCCTTCAATCATATCCTGCCACTAACCCCAGTTTCATTAATCCCAAAAATATGGTGAATAGTATTAGGATGTTTTTCTCTCGCTTTTCTGCTAGCAACTTCTTGATCTGGATCGATAAAATAATCGCCGCTATCGGGTTCGATCGCGATATACCAACCATAATATTTATCCATCAATTCGGATTTTAAGGGTTCGTAAATCGCCCAACAACGTTGAAAAAAGGCTTCTCGTCTTGCTCTATGTTTGGCTTTTTCTTCCTCTGTCCATTGAATCTCAGGAAAAACTCGACCTCGACGAACGACGCGATTAGAATTCGATAAAGACATCGGATTAACTTTTATATTGACTTCATTTTTATTTTATCTGCGATCGCATTTACCTTATTGCTACTGACGAGAAACTGCGATCGCCTTATAACTCACAAAGCGATCGCAATTATCTTATCTAGAAATTAAAGGTCATACGAACTGTACCGATGAGGCTGTAATCGCTATCATCTTGATTGGGAGCAGCTAGATAAATCAAGCCAGGCGTTAAGGAAATATTGTCGTTAAGTTGGAATCGATAGAAACCTTCGATATGGATGGGTAAATCGTCGTCTCCAACGCCTAAATCGGGGGCATTTCCTAAATAAGGCTCGACACCAACGATTAAACCAGCCAGATTGCCTTCTGCAAAAGCATCGGGAAAAGCGAAGGCGATCGCATAATTCCAGATTTCTCCATTGTCACCGCTATCTTTAATATCTGCATCGGTATAGCCTCCCCAAGCATTGATCGCAAAACCATCGGAGATCTGATAAGACAGAGACAACCCGTAAGAATCGGCACTAACTCTGGACTGACCGCCACCTGGAAAATTGGCTGGAATCGTTCCCGATACACCAACTGGGCTATCGGGGCCATAACTAAAGATGGGCGTACCTGGAGTATGGTAGCTGTTGATATACGTTAAAGCAGCTTGCAGTTTTCCCTCAAACGGCAGCAAGGTAACTTGACCCAAAGCGGCGTAACTACCATTCAAGAATCCATTTCCTGGATCTGGATTAGCAGGAGAATCGACTCCACCTGCTAAATAGCCAACGTTTAAGCTAATAAAATCATTGACATCAAAAGTAAAACCCGCACCCGTTCCACCGCCAATATTGTAGATTGAGTTATCTTGAGCGTAATAAGATATGGCACCATCGCCACCGCCAAAGTCTTCTAAGAATGGGTTAGCTGTCGATTTGACGTAATCGCTATGAATCCCGTACAAACCCGCTACATAAAGTTGAGCGCGATCGCCAATTGGGAGATAATAACCCAACCACCCAATAAAAAGATCGCTGTCAGTATCGAATTGATAGGTTAGTCTGCCTTCAGCCGTAGGTGTGTTATCTGTATTCGCAATATCGAACAGATCGGCGGTATTAGAAGATAAGCGAACGTTTAAAGCATCTTCTCCCGTAAAACTGCTCTTGAGAGTCAACCAAACTCGGTTTTGAAACACTGTTTGATTGTCCGCGTCATCTTCGCTACTAAAAGCATCGCCCAAAGCAAAAATGACTTCTCCTGAGAGTGTGGTGGTGGTAGAGAATTGATGGTCTTCTAAGAAAGAAACCCTTGCTTCGAGATTATCGACTCTACCGCCCAATGCTGCAAGTTCCGTTTCAAATTCTTTTGCCAGTCGCTTGAGAGTATCGATATCCTCTTTGAGAACGGCAACATTTTCTTGAATCAAACGCTCGATAGTATTCATACAAGCATTTAAACCCGCAGCAAACTCCCAACGAGTCATTGCGCGGTTGCCTCGATAAGTGCTATCGGGATAACCTACAATACAGCCATAGCGTTCTACCAAACTTCTTAGCGCCTCGTATGCCCATTCTGTCGGCGCAACATCTCGCAATTCGGAAACGCTAGTGAGTTGCGACATTGGATTGTCAGAAACGCTATCTTTAGGAACGACAGATTCTGCCAGTTCAGAAACGCTAGTGAGTTGCGACATCGGATTGTCAGAGGCGTTTTTTTCGGAAGATTCGACAGATTCTGCAAGCACCGTGCCAGAAGCGAACAAACTTGCTCCCAAAGCAACCGAACTCAAGCCAATGGTTTTCCAGAATTGATTTAACATGATTTTTTCCTCACACACAAATTTAATTATTGAACCGTAGGGGAGTGGGGGATTGTAGGGACAAAAAAATTTGCGTCTCTACACTTCTAAAACCCCACTGCATTAGCTTAGCGACGCGATTCGCTATATAAATGTCACAAGTTATCTCTAAAAGAATACCCAGGCATTAAGAGGAAACGATCGCCTTTGTCGGTATTTTTCCTATTTAAGCTTTCGCTCGATTTATCTTCCTCAAAGGATTCATGTAGCTTTCCAGCCACCGAAATCCAGCAGCAGAAACAGAGGTTAGTACCAGATATACTAGTGCTACTGCCGCATACACTTCAAATGCCCGATAAGTGGTTGCAACTACTAATTGTCCTTGTCGGAACAATTCCTCGAAGCCGATTACGGCGACTAAGCTAGTATCTTTGATCAGCGTGATAAATTCGTTGCTCAAGGGAGGCAACATTTGTTTTAGGGCTTGAGGAAAGATTACATAACGCATAGTTTCTACCGACCCCATCCCCAATGATTCGGAAGCTTCCCATTGTCCGCGTTCGACCGCCTGAATTCCACCTCTAATAATCTCTGCCAAATAAGCAGCCGAGTTGAGGCTGAGAGCCAAAACCGCCGCAGGAAAACGCTCGAAGTTAAAATTTAACCCCAAGCTTTGTAACAAGGCAGGCAGACCGAAATAAATCATAAAAATCTGCACCAGCATCGGCGTACCGCGAAAGAACTCGACATAAGCCCGACACAGCCACCGCAGGGGAGTATAAGGCGAGATTAGTGCGAGCGCAACTAGCGTTCCTCCCAACATCCCGAAAAAGATAGAACAAGCCGTCAGCGCTAAGGTTACAAGTGCGCCTACCAGTAAGTTAGAAAATAACTTGCCAAAATCAAATGGCTGTGCGGTTGCTCCTTCTAAAGCTGGCGCAGCCAAAGGCAGTTCGGGAGGTTGAGTTCCGAACCACTTTTCATAAATCGCGTTATAGGTTCCATTTTCTAGTAAAGTAGCGAGTGCGCTATTGATTTTCTCGATATTAGGCGAATTTTTTGGCAGAG
This sequence comes from Hydrococcus sp. Prado102, assembly GCA_025454425.1. Lineage (GTDB taxonomy): Bacteria > Cyanobacteriota > Cyanobacteriia > Cyanobacteriales > Microcystaceae > Hydrococcus. The sequence continues at coordinate 6,635 of JALOOL010000049.1, forward strand.
CAATCCCGAAATATTCCTCTGTTAATAATTGTCCTACTACTTCGATTCCTTGGAGTTGAGCTTGTTTGATTGCATAGAGAGTCACTGGAGCATCATTGATGACAGCATCGACTCTGCCATTAGCCAATTCTTGTAGCGCTAAGGGAGCGCTATCAAACTGACTCACTTGAGCGCCTTCTATTTTGCCTGCTTCGCCTGCTCCTGTCGTACCAATCTGGACGGCTATTCTTTTGTTTTTTAAATCTTCAAAACTTCTAATTTCTTGATTGCCTTCTTTGACAGCAAGTGCTAAACCTGCTTTGAAATAGGGACGGGAAAAAGATATCGTTTGAGCGCGTTCGGCAGTAATGGTCATGCCGCTAATTGCCGCATCGATTGTGTTTGCTTGTAATGCCGGAATCAGTCCATCAAAGGGCAAGCTGAGAAACTCAACCTTTAAGCCAGCTTCTTTGCCAATAGCATTCATGAGTTCGATATCAAATCCCTCCAATTCTCCGGTTTCGGCTTTCATCTCGAAAGGAGGAAAAGCGGGTTCAGTTCCTACTCTTAAGGTTTGGGCTTCTTGAGAATTGCCTGGAAAAACGCCGATAAAAACAACGAACAATACTCCAAGTAAACCGAGAGCTAGTCGATTTAGCCATCCTAATCGCCTTAATTTAGACATTTTTATCGCTCTTTACTACAAAAATGACGGTTTTGGTAGGTGAGGAGTTAATTACGGGTTTACCCAGTATTAATCCTCATTCATGTTTGCCAATGTATTTTTAATTACAATAAGAATAAAAAAATGAGAATATCTTAACAAAAAAAATTATTGTTGCGATCGCGTCATGCAAAATTCTACCCCGGTTATATCCTTTGAAAATCTACGCAAAAATTATGGCTCCTTAGAAGTCCTTAAAGGAGTAAGCGGCTCTCTAAATAAAGGCGATGTCGTATCGATTATCGGGCCGTCTGGCTGTGGCAAAAGTACTTTATTGCGCTGTTTCAATCGCCTAGAAACCATCAACGGCGGACGCTTGAGCGTGATGGATATCGATCTATCGCCCCCGAAACTAGGATCGAAACCCCTCAGACAACTGCGCACTAAGGTTGGCATGGTATTTCAGCAGTTCAATCTTTTCCCACACTTAACCGTCTTAAAAAATCTCATGCTTGCCCCCCGTCAGGTATTGGGCAACTCAGAGGCGCAGTCGCGAGAACGAGCGAGATTTTATTTAGAAAAGGTTGGATTAGCTGAAAAAGCCGAAGCTTATCCCGAACAACTCTCAGGCGGGCAAAAACAACGGGTTGCGATCGCGCGCAGTTTATGTATGCAGCCAGAAATTCTACTATTCGACGAACCCACAAGCGCTCTCGATCCCGAATTAGTAGGAGAAGTCTTAAATACCATGCGGCAACTCGCCTCTGAGGGGATGACAATGGTCGTGGTGACGCACGAGATGCAGTTTGCTCGCGACGTTGCCAATCGGGTAATTTTCCTCAATCAAGGATACATTGAAGAAGAAGGCAATGCTTACGAAGTTATTAGCAATCCTCAATGCGATCGTCTCAAAGCCTTTCTAAGTCGCATTAAATCATGAAGGCATCAAGCTTCGCCAGCCTGGAGGACTTGTTTTGCAGTCAGTTGCAGTGCGGCAAAGGTTGGGGACACTAGGAGATCGTCCCCTCGATAAATCGCTTCCTCATACAACCCATCTACCAATACCAGCACTACTACCTGTGCTTGTTCTGGGTTCACAATCCAATATTCTGCAATCCCCCGTGCCGCATACTCAGAGCGTTTGTAGCGATAGTCTCGGTTCTCATTCTCCTTGCCTGGTGAGACTATTTCTACCACTAGCATCGGAGGTGGCATATCTGGCAGAATAATACTGCGAGGAGTGCCAGCCAATGCACTAGCAGATTCTTCGGTCAATACCATCAAATCGGGTACGCGCGAAGTTGCACGAAAACCGCTAACTACAACTTCTGTGCCCCGCCTTAGCAACCGTCCTGGAATAAATCGAGCAAAGGTTAACAATAGGAAAATAGCGATCGCATTATTCAAATCGCTTTCCGATGGCATTTCTACAAGTTCTCCATTAACCAATTCATAGCGTTTATCAGTTCCGTCTTCGTAGACAAGATATTCTGCTAAGGTGAACCGTTTATTCGTTATAACCATCGCCGCATTGTCCTGACGCTTGATTTTGTCTAATATTTTAGTCCTTATCAGCCCATGCTGCTAATAAGGAGGACTTTTTCAGTGACCAGTGACCAGTGACCAGTGACCAGTTATAAGCACAACTTACTACCTCCTGAACTTCTAAACTTTAGATTGCTTCGTTCCTCGCAACGCTACGCGACTTTGAACTTTGAACTTTGAACTTTTTTTGAACTTTGAACTCTAGTTGCTAATTATGTTCCTCATCTTTAACCAGAATTGCTTCAGCAGCCAAACAATCTAGCGGTTTAGAAAAGAAGTATCCTTGGGCGAATTCGCAATTTAATTCTTTGAGAATATTCATTTGCTCGATAGTTTCTACGCCTTCGGCAATTACCTCCATTCCTAACGTATGTGCTAGCGAAATAATGGTACGAACAATTTCTAAGTTTTCGGAATCGGAAGTCATTTTCCAAATGAAAGCGCGATCGATTTTCAGCAGATTGACGGGAAAGCGCGGCAAATAACTTAAAGATGAATAGCCTTGACCGAAATCATCGATGCTTAAGATAATATTTCTGGCTCTTAACTGACTTAGCAAATCAATTGTCTTTTCGGTATTGTCCATCAACATACTTTCGGTGATTTCCAATCGAAGTTTCGAGCCATTTAACCCAGTTTGTGCAAGAATACCATCTATTTTTTCAAGTAAATTTTGCTCTCGAATTTGCCTGCCTGCCAAATTGACACTAATCGTAAAAGGTTCGTTTTGGGGAGTTTTTGACAACCACAAGCTATGTTGGCGGCACGCTTCGCGCAGTACCCATTCTCCTAAAGGAATAATCAGTCCCGTATCTTCGGCGACGGGAATAAACTCACCTGGGAAAACCAGACCTCGCTTGGGGTGCTTCCAGCGGATTAACGCCTCAAAACCCGTAATTTTGCCACTTTTTAGCGAAACAATCGGTTGGTAGTGTAGTAGAAATTCTTGGCGTTCTAGTCCTACGCGCAGATCGTTTTCGATTTGTAAAAGTTTGAGAGTTTGCGCGTACATTTCTCGGTCAAAAAGCGTATATCTTGCTTTTCCCTGCTCTTTGGCGCGATACATCGCGATATCGGCATCGCGCAGCAAATCGGCTCCTTGTTCGTAGGCAGAAGAACCAATAACCATCCCGATGCTAGCGCTGGTAAAAACGGTATGACCGTCAAGTTCGATGGGAGAGAGGAGTTTTTGTCCGATGCGATCGGCAATTCTAGTGGCATCGGCAATATCTACAAGACCTTCTAGTAAAATAGTAAATTCATCGCCGCCAAGACGAGCAACGGTATCGGTTTCGCGCAGACATGATTCTAAAATGCGAGCGATCGCAACGAGCAAGCGATCGCCAATACCATGACCGAGACTATCATTGACGATCTTAAAGCGGTCTAAGTCGATAAACAGAAGCGCAAATCGATAATCTTTGTTACGTTTGCTGAGTTTTAGTGCCGTCTCGACTCGTTCCATGAACAAGGTTCGATTGGGCAACCCAGTAAGTACATCGTGTAAGGCATCGTGAATCAATTGTTCTTCGGTACGCTTGCGCTCGGTAATATCTTCAGTAATGCCATCGATGCGGAGAGGAACTCCTCGCTCGTCATAAATGACTCGACTGCGATCGCATACCCAGCGAACCTCTCCATCGAGCCGCAAAATTCTGTATTCTAATTCAAAGCTGCCTTTTTCTAAAACTGTTTGATAGCTTCTCTCCAGCTTGGGGCGATCTTCAGGATGAGTGGCTTCTAGCCAAAGATTGGGATTGGTATAAAATTCTGAAAGCGGGCGATCGTAGATCTGTTCGGCGGCAGGATTGATGTAGAGTAGCTTGAATGTGATTGCTGAAACCGACCAGACCATCTCTTGTAATGAATTGAGAATGCTTTCGAGTCGTTCTTCGCTTTCTTGAAGGCGTTTTTCTGCTTTTTGACGCTCTAAAATTTCTTGTGTAAGTTTTTGATTAGTGGTTTCTATTTGGGCGGTTCGCTGTTGTACTCGATTTTCTAATTCTGCGTTGAGGGCGCGAATTTCTGCTTTAGCATTTTGAAGGGCAAGATGGTTGCTAATGCGAGCGAGTACTTCTTCAACCTTAAAGGGTTTGGTGACGTAATCTACACCGCCGACTTCAAACCCTCTGACTTTATCGACGATATCATCGAGGGCGCTTAAGAAAATTACTGGAATGTCGGAGGTGGCGGTATGAGATTTTAATTTTTGACAAACTGTATAGCCATTCATATCTGGCATTTTGACATCGAGCAAAATTAAGTCTGGAGGCGCGCTCTGGGCTGCCATTAATGCCATAGAACCACTTTTTGCACATCGAACCTGATAGCCTTGTTCGCTTAGCGTTGCAGATAAAACGCGCAAATTGTCGGGTACGTCGTCAACAACTAGGATGATTGGTTTATGAGTATGGTTCTGTGGATCGTTCATTAGACAGCCGTCTCGCGAGCGAGATTCATAATCTGGTCGAAATCAAAGTTATAAACCTTATCTTGCAAAGCTCTAGCAAGAAGTTGATGTTCTTGAGGAATTTGAGCGATCGCGTCAAGAATCGATTGCTCGTCGAGATGAGCCGCTGCTTGTTGGAGTTTGTCGATCCATTCGCTAGGCATAACTGTTAAGCTGCGAGCAGTTAGCTCATAGCGGCTCTCATTCTCAAGACGGCTTTGGGGAACGCAGAAATCGGTTTCCTCATAACAATATCGCACTCCTAAATACTGTGCCATAATTTCAAAAATTGCTTCTTCTTGGAGAGGCTTGCTAACAAAAGCATTGCAGCCAGCCGAGAGAACGAGCGATCGCTCCTCTTCAAAAACGCTGGCACTCAGCGCGATAATTGCAGTTGCTTGCCCCCTAGAATCCGATCTAATCTGTTGGGTCGCCTCAAAACCGTTCGTTACGGGCATTCTCATATCCATCCAGATCAGATGAGGTTGCCACTCATCCCAAATAGCTACCGCTTCTCGTCCGTTTTCGGCTTCTCTTAGTGCAAAGCCGACAGGTTCTAAAAGTTTGAGCAGAAGTTGGCGATTAGTCGAGCGATCGTCTACAACTAAGATGCGGTATTCGGGTTGTCCGGGTTCTATGCCGATGATACGTCGGCGAGTTGTTGGGTTGGTATCGTTCGCGAACGAGTAAAGCGCGGGTTTAATTTGAATGTCAAAGCTAAAGTGGCTGCCTTGTCCCAAAACCGATTTAACATCAATCTTTCCCCCCATCAGTTGTACGAATTCGCGGCTGATTGCTAATCCCAATCCCGTTCCTTGTTGAGATTTTCGTCCGCTTTCGGTTTGTCCAAAAGGTTGAAATAATTGTTTCATTTCTTCTGGTGCAATTCCTAATCCAGTGTCTTCAACTTCAAAATGCAGGCTCGTTTGTTCTTTGTGGTTTCTTGCCAATGACAAATGACCAATGACTGATGACACTCTTAGAGTTACACTTCCTTTATTGGTAAATTTGATGGCGTTGCTTAATAAATTAATTAACACTTGACGGAGTTTTTTCTCGTCTGTCTTAATATACTGGGGAGTTTGAGCATCGCACTCGACTAAAAGTTTGATTTTTTTCGATTTTGCTTTAAGAGCGAACATCTCTTTTACTAGTTTTAGTAGTCGATAGAGATCGAAATCGCTTTCATTAAGCGTTAAGCGACCCGCTTCGATTTTGGACATATCGAGTACGTCGTTAATCAATGAAAGTAAATGCTCGCCGCTCTTACTTATAATGCTTAAATTTTCTTTGTGTGCCAATGTTAGAGAAGAATCTCTCTCTAAAATTTGAGCGAAGCCAAGAATTGCATTAAGGGGAGTTCGCAATTCGTGGCTCATATTAGCCAGGAATTCGCTTTTGGAACGATTAGCGGCTTCTGCTGCTTTTTTGTCGGCAGAACTTTGAGAGGCTGCTCGCATAGCAGCTTGGACGGCTTTTTTGAGTTGAGAAGTTCTTTGTCGAACGCGGTCTTCTAATTCGGCGTTAGTTGTATCTAAAGCAGCAAAAGAGGTTTGTAATTGTTGTGCCATTTGGTTAAAAGACTCGGCGAGGGTTTCGAGTTCTCTAACACCTTTGACTTCGATAGTTTGTTCTAAGTCTCCTTGGGCAATCGCCACGGCTGCCCGATCTAAACGAAGAATGGGACGCGCGATCCAACGAGAAGTTAGCAGTCCTAAGAAAGTCGCGATCGCAAAAGTAATAATGCACAAAATAATGGTAGTATTCGTATTTTCATTAATTTGCGCCATAAAATCCGATTCTGGCACGACAATCGCAACTAACCAATCGAGTCCGAATTTATCTCGCCAAGGAGATACATAAAGAAACTGCGGCTTTCCTTGCCACTCAAATTTTAATTCTTGAGTCTCTTTAATTTGAGAAAAGCTGCCGAATTTTTGCTGTAAATATTTAGCGGCTGCTTGTATGAGAGGATCGCGACTGTTAGTAGCTTTGAGGCGTTCGGCTGTCCCGTTAACCATCGCAAAAGAAGGTTGAGAACCCGAACTAGCAATTAACGAGCCATTGCGTTCGATTAAAAAAACTCGTCCTGACGAACTAATATTTAAGTTACGAAGAAAATTACTAATACTCGACAGCGTAAAATCAACTCCAATAACACCCAGCAGTCGATTGTTATCGTCATAGATCGGGCTATTAATAGTGGCTGCTAAAATTTCTGGTGCTTCATCCCAGTTAGAAATTGAAGTCCATACTTGTTTGCCTGCTTTAACCGTTTCTGTGTACCACGATTCTTCTAATGGTTTATAGTTAGGATAAACACCGATAACTTTGACGCGATTTCCTATTTTATCGGTAGCGTAAGTATAGTTGATCCCTTTGGTCGCCGGAGAAATTTCATCAATGACGATGCCTCGATCTTTTACCCAACGTCCAGCGGCAACATATTCGCCTGTTTTTAGGGCATAACCAATAGAACTAACATCTTGGTAAAGCTTGGCTTGATGCCACAGATAACGTCCTGTGCCTCGAACGTCTCTTAAGTTCAACACGCCTAATTTAATGGCATTTAGATTTGCTTGATTGATTTGAGTGGGAATTGCCAAATAGCTGTCGAGATGCCCTGAAACGCGATCGTTTACCTGTTCGACTAATCTTTCAGCGAGATCGTTAACCGCTTGCTGACCGTTTTTAAAAGACAGATAGCCAACTAAACCAACTGCCCCAACAATTTGCAAGACAAAAGGGACGACTAATAACAGTCTCAATGAAATGCTTTGAAACGGCTTGACATTTTTTTTGTTAGCAGCGATCGCTTGGTTCGATTTCATGTTAATTCGACCAAACCCTTACTTAATTGCTGGATTACAATTTTATCATCCCTAAAAAGATCGCTAAAAATAAAAATTTGCGGGCGAGAAACCGATTATATTGCTCGAAATTGCTATGTTTTTCGAGTCAATTTTTAATGAAAACTAAAAGTTTAGTTTTTATCTTTGATTAAAGCGCGATCGCTTTTTGACTGTTGCTTTGCTATAGCAAAGCAACAGTTAACGTTTCCCGTTATGTCTTTGCTATCGTCCTTAAACTTCAAACGTCTCGCCTGGTTTTGGTTCGATAACTTGGGTTGAGAGGTTGTTTTGGGCAAGTAACGTCCGAAAAGTTTCGGCGCTTCCTTCCTCGCGCAGCAAGGACATCAACAGTCCCTCAAAAGTAATATCTCCTCCTGCTGCTGTCGGCAAAATGACTTGAGGTTGCAACCATTGACAAACTTCTAAAGCATTTTGTCGTCCTTGAATAACCGAACCCAACAGAGGAAGTTTGAGATCGACAATCGGCGTAATTACCACATCGACAGGTGCATTTTCTTTGAGAATAGGCGCATGATAGCCGTGAGGTTCGTAGTAAATTTTGCGATCGCTTATCTTATCTTTGAGTAAATAACCATTTTCGACTAATGTCGGGCCGATAGGAGAACCGGGAACGGCTTGGATTTCTACTTTCTCGTCAAAGGTAAACGTTTCGCCATGCGCTAGCGTTGTCACTTGCACGTATCCCAACTCGCGAACTACTTTAGCGGCATTAGGAGAAGCGACAACGGGAATATTGGGGTCGAGTTTTTTGAGTGTTGGGGTATGTGTGTGATCTTCTAATCCTTGTGATAAAAGAATTAAGTCGATTCGTTCGGGAATGGAACGAACAGTATTTTTTACGCCTTTAAATAACCACGAAAGATTGCCAAAGACTAAAGAATCGACTAACCAAGGATCGAGAAGGATATATTTTCCGGCGAGTTCGATCCCCCAAGAGTTACTGTCAAACCAAGTTAATTTCATAAATAAGCAGGCAAAATTAAATTTATAGGTGGAGATAGGCAACAGGCACTATCGCCTACTAATTTATTGTAAGGATTTGTTACAAATGTTAACCCAGTGAGCGGACAACAATCGATAGAATGCTTAAGATCTAAAGATTCTTTCTGACGTTTATGGCTCAACTAACCCTTAACCTCATCCAAGGCGCAGTTTCGTTTAGTTTTACGCCCGAAGCTGCTATGGGATTGAAAAATGAGATAAACCAGTTGATGCAAAGTCTCAAAGCGATCGCGGCTAATACGTCAAGTGGAGGGCGACCAACTCCACAAAAGTCAATGGAATATCGCTATACGGGCGAGGTTTTTTTAGAAGTTTTCTGCAATCCCAACATTTATCCCAGCCCTTTTGCTGCTAAGGTTTTATTAACTATCCGAGACGAGCGCATTCGACTGACAACGGAAGCCGAATTGACTCGCCTTATTGAAGATTTAGAAGAATATTTAAGCAATGCAGTCTAGACAAAATAATTAAGTCTAAGATCGATAGGCAATGGAATGGTTCGTAATAATTCTCTCTAGCTTACTCACGGCGATTACTCCTGCGGGAATCATCATCGATACGGTAGTTGAAAATAACCTGCGCGATCGCGTTGAAGATGTCGATCGATTAGATGTGCGCGTCGATAATGCGCCTAGCTATCAACTTCTACAAGGAAAAATCGATCGCGTTCGCATTGCCAGTCGAGGCGTTCGACCGATTCAAGACCTTAGAATTGCCGTTGCAGAACTCGAAACCGATCCCATTGATGTCGATCTACAACGCCTCCAAGCAGAAGGAGCAAAAGCGCTTCCTCAAGCGTTGCGCCAACCTTTTCGCGGTGCTGTTCGCGTTGTGGTTACTGAAGACGATCTCGATCGCGCTTTGCAATCTCCCCGTATTAAAGCTCAATTAGAACGGTTAATTAGCGGTGTCGTTGCCAGAAGCGGACAAGGTTCTCCCCAATCTTTTAAAATCTTAAATGCAGATCTCGATTTTTTGGGAAATAATCGCTTTGGTCTGAAGGTACAATTACAACGAGCGGGATTGCTCAATCGCACGTCAGAACCTGTAGAAATTAAGCTAGAAGTAGGACTAAATTTAATCGAAGGGCGATCGCTAGAGTTAATCGACCCACAGGGAACGGTGAATGGTAGGAAGTTATCCACTCGCTTACTGCGAGGATTTGTTCGAGGATTTAACCAACAATTAGATTTACGTCGTTTTGAAAAGCGGGGAATTACTGCTAGGTTGTTGCAATTTAATGTTACCCAAGAGGAATTAAATCTTGCAGCATTCGTGCGAGTAGCGCCGCCAAAAAGCGATCGATTACCTTTGGAACAGTAGACTGGATATAGAGGGTCATTTAAATTATGAATTTAGAATTATGAATTATGAAATTAGGCTTTAATTCGTCATTCATAATTTTTTAGTCCATCTTTATCGGGGAGCAATGCTATGCAAGATCGACCTAAAAAACCCAAAAACAATCGATTATCTCTAGGCGCGATTGCGGGGATTGTCGTAGCTGCGCTTATAATTGGCGGGGGGGCTTCGTGGTTGGCTTATCGCACGCTTACTGCCTCGCAAACGCCCTCTGCACCAACAAGTTCACGAGGCGATCGTCCAGAACAACCGCAAGCTACCGAAGAAAGCGTACAAATTTATTGGCTTGGCGATCGCGGACAAAACTTAGAATTATTACCTGTTTCAGTTTCCGTGCAAAAGTCGGCAAAAAAGCAAGAAAAAGTTGAGATTGCTTTAAAAACTTTATTAAGCGGTCAAACCACCTCATCCGAAAGTACTGCAATTCCTGAAGGGACAAAACTGCTGGGCGTGACAACCGAACAAGACGGAGTTCGCGTTAACTTATCTCAAGAATTTACGACGGGTGGAGGTACTGCGTCGATGACGGGTCGATTGGGGCAAATTATCTACACCGCAACCAGTTTAGAACCCAACGGTCGGGTTTGGATCGATGTGGAAGGGAAACCCTTAGAACTGTTGGGCGAAGGGGAAGGATTGATAGTAGACCAACCGATGACTCGTCAGAATTTTGAAGAGAATTTTGAACTTTAAACTGTCTAATCGCCAAAATTCTTTTAGAACTCATCCACTATATCTGTTGCAATAGTGCCTATTCCCTATTCCCTGTTGCCTAAATTCAGTAGCCAATTTGAAGGCGTCTTAGCTCAACGAAACCGCTATCCCTCCCTACGCCGCTACGCTGAGCGTAGGGAGGTTCTTCGCAGCGATGGTAGATTACGAGCGACTAGGATCGACCCAAATTAGGGTTTGACCGTATTCTACGGGTTCGCCATTGGAGACAACGATCTCCATTACTTGACCGGAAACTTCTGCTTCTATTTCATTCATCAGCTTCATAGCTTCGATGATACATACCGTTTGACCCAAACTGACGCGATCGCCTGCTTGCACGAATGGCGGTTCGTCAGGGGCGGACGCTCGATAAAAGGTTCCGACCATCGGAGAAGTAATTGCTACCCATTTTTTGTCTGGCGCAGGCGGCGCAGACACCTCTGGCGGTTCGCTAACGGGAGTAACGGCGGGAGGAACTGAAGGAGTCGTTGAGGGCGAAATAATCGCTGTTGGAGTTGTTCCTGGGGAACTACCTACACTCGGAGTCGAGATAACTGGAGTTGTCTTGCGTACTGTCAGTTCAAAATCTTCGCTTTTGAGGGTCAACTCAGTAATGTCAGTTTGCGCGATCGCTCCCAACAGTTCCCGAAGTTCGTTAAAATTTATCGACACTAATCGTGCATCCAATAGATTAATCAAGGGTTAGTTGTCCGAGAGAATGACTCGGAAACAACTAACCAACAATAAAGCCAACACTCGCTCATTCTCTGCCTAAATAAGAGCCATCGCGGGTGTCTACTTTGATGTGTTCGCCGATCGAAATAAATAAGGGAACCATCACTTGAGTGCCTGTTTCGACAATAGCAGGTTTTGAACCGCCAGTAGCCGTATCCCCTTTTACGCCAGGATCGGTTTGAGTTACTTCTAGAATGATGGATGTCGGAAGTTCGACTTCTAACACTCGATCGTTCCAGAACAAGATATTGACTTCCATCCCTTCTTTTAGAAATCTCGTGCGATCGCCGAGTTGTTCGGGTGTTAGACTCACCTCTTCAAAGGTTTCCATATCCATGAAAACGTATTGTTCGCCTTCTTTATAGGTATGCTGCATCGTTCGCTTTTCGATGGTAGCTTGCGGCATGTTTTCACCCGCTCGAAAAGTTCGCTCGACTACGCTCCCACTTTGTACGTTCTTGAGCTTAGTACGGACAAAGGCAGAACCTTTACCAGGTTTGACGTGCAGGAATTCTACTACCCGCCAGACAGACCCGTCTATTTCAATGGTTACACCGCTCCGAAAATCGTTACTCGAAATCATGGAGTGTTTAAGATGCTTATAAATACCGACAATTTATTTTACTAGAGTTTGGGAGTGCGAGCGGTTATTGTTCAAAAGCTGTATAGAAATTAGCGTAAATGCTTTTCCAACGCACCTTTAAAATGTACCGCAGCAATTTGGGCGGCTTTATCGGTATAAATATCGCGATCGTAGTAATGTGTAATCAAACTCAACGCGATCGCACTTCGACGAGTAAACAATCTAATTTTGTATCAGACACGATATTATCTCCGAGCCAATGATTCTTAATATTTTCTTTGTTATTCATCGTTACTGTCTCGAACGATCTTGCTATTTTGGGTAGTATATTTACCAGGCGTGACCCGTACCAATCGCTTAAAATGCCTTGCTAAATGGCTTCGATCGGCAAATCCCTGATGAACTACTGGGAGCAAACGCAAAATTCTTTACTACTTGAAGGGATTGACAAGGGTAGAGCTAAAAACATACAAAGTATCTGTGGAGAGATTTAGTAGTTTATGTAACTATCTAAGATAAATGAAATCTATAAAAATCCTTTGGTCGGATTGGTACCAACGTTTATTGAGAACCAGCGTAGTTGCCTTACTGCTGGCTAGTTTATCAGTAGGTTTGTGCGGAGCGGCATGGAATTGGCAACCAAGCGATTCTATGCTCGTCGCAGTTTTAGCACAGGGAAATGCGATTACCGATCCTAATGCGATTTTGCGATATTCTCTGCCGATTGATAATAAGGCAGTACGGGATATACAAGGCGCGATCGAAGATATTTCCAACTATTTGAGAGGAAAGCGTTGGGGACCTATTGAAAAAGATGTCAAAACGGCGCTGAAGATCGTAAATTCCAAAGAAAGCGACTTATTAGCTAGCGTAAGTAGCGATCGCCAACCAAACGCCCAAGCGCTAATCGCTCAAATAAAAGACGACCTCATTAAACTACAAGACGCTGTTAAAGCTCAAGATAAAGAAAACGTTTGGGCTATACGACGAGCTTTGCTCAATAATGTCACAGATTTAGAAGAATTGATGGTGCAAGGATTTCCCTTTGAAATTCCAGCCGAATACTCCAACTTGCCTCAACTCAAAGGTCGTGCCACAGTAGATGTAGAAACGACTCAAGGGACGATGACGATTGTCGTCGATGGTTACAGTGCCCCGATCAATGGCGGTAACTTTGTCGATTTAGTCGATCGCGGATTTTATGATGGTTTGCCTTTTACTCCATTGGAAGATAATTTTGTCGTCCAGACAGGCGATCCTCCAGGAGACGAAGCCGGTTTTATCGATCCCAAAACTAAGCAATATCGAGCAATTCCTTTGGAAATTTTAATGAAAGAGGAAGAATTGCCGACTTATGGGATTACATTAGAAGATGCTGGCATTTACTTACCCGATTTGGCGCTTCCTTTTAATGCCTATGGTGCAGTTGCCTTAGCGCGTCCGAGTATGGATGCCAATGGCGGATCTTCTCAATTCTTTTTCTTTAAATTTGACAATGAATTAACCCCTCCTGGTTTTAATCTCATGGATGGACGTTACTCGGTTTTTGGTTATGTCGTTGACGGAAAAGAAGTTCTCGACAAACTTACCGATAAAGACAAGATTATCTCTGCTAAAGTAGTAGCGGGTCTGGATAATTTGGTACAACCTCAAAGCTAGTTGAGATAGACGATCTAAATTTAAAAAGCAAGGAACAATAAAACTCCTTGCTTTTTGTTTGAATATTGCTACAACAGAAGAATCCATTAACTATTCCTGTAGCGACAAATAGCTATTTTCCTTTAGACCTCCTATGAAAATCAATTTTCATCCTAGGTTGTGAACGGAGTTCATGGTCGTAAGATTGCAAAAAGTCATAAATTCCTCAATAATCCAAAATCCTTTCATCCAAAATCGGATAACTAGTAACTAAGAAAAATGCAACGTCAATACAGACTACTAGGTCAAATCGGACAAGGACAATTTGGTCGGGTTTTCTGTGCGATCGAGCGCGATACTGGAGAGATAGTAGCGCTTAAAGACTTAGATAAAGATAGATTTCCGACTCGTTTATTTTTGCGCGAATTTTCTAATTCGATCGCCTTGCAACATCCTAATATCGTTAGTTGTCTGGGGTTTGAATATGCTAAAACCGGGCGTTATTTGGTAATGGATTACTGCGAAGGCGGAACCCTACGAGATTTGATGGAATCAGAAAGCAAACTCAGCTTAGTACAAAGCCTCAAACTTATTGCAGACATCTTACTGGGATTAGAATACGCTCACAATCGAGATATCGTTCATTGCGATCTCAAACCAGAAAACATCTTACTCAATGTAGACAAAGACGGTTGGATTGCCAGAATTTCTGACTTTGGAATTGCTCGCCTCAGACAAGAAGTAGGCGGTCAAGCGACGGGACGAGGTTATACGGGTTCTCCTGCTTATATGGCTCCAGAACGATTTTACGGTCAATATGCCCCTACTTCCGATTTATATGCTGTGGGCATTATGCTTTATGAATTAATCGTAGGAGAGCGACCGTTTTCTGGGGTTATTGGCGAATTGCAATCCGCCCACATCAATCGACGGCTCGAAATTCCTAAAACCGTTCCCTTTATCTTACGCTCCGCTATTATAACCGCACTGCAAAAGTTACCGCAAAAGCGTTTTTCTTGTGCTAGCGAGATGTTAAAGTCAATTGAGCTAGCAATAGATATTTTGCAAGCCCAAAATTCCGATCCTTGCTGTTTGTTAATTACGCCAAGCGAGCCTTCTTCTCATGAATTGGAAATTATTCGTCAAGAACTTTTATTAGAGCCTATTACCGATTTAGCCGTTAATGGAGAGCAAGTTTATTTAGCGATGGGTAATCTCCTTAAAAGTCGTAGATATTCTAATAACGAACTGAGTGACAATCCTATCGAACAGTGGCAAGTTAAATTCGATGCGCCTGTTATCAATTTGAGCGTACATCCTCAAGAAACTTATGTAATAACTAAATGGCAAGAAAAACATTCTTTTTACCGCTTGTCCGCTTTGTCACAGAACACAAACGATTCGCCAATCGATAATCTCATTCCTCTTTTTACTCAAAATTCAACCAATCTAGTCAGCGCCATTTCATCGCAAGAAAATTGGCTCGCACTTGCTGACGATAAGCTACAAATTTTCAAATTACCAGAATTTAGAGCCGTGGGAAGGACAATTAATATTGCTTTACCTTCGCAGTTAATTCCTCTCGATCGCGATCGCGGTTTAGCTATTTTTTCTCCCCTCCCCGATGCAAGCGAAGAAACGATATTTCGTTTATTTTACCGTCGCAGCCAAATATTTGAAGCTTTTTCGCTACCCTTCTCGTTGACTAAGGTTATAGCCAGCCAATACGAACCTTATCGTCTCTTTGCGCTGGAAAAAAGCCACGCAGCTATGGGCGTATTAATTAATCTCAGACCCTTAAAGATTACTCGTATCGCTTTAGAAATCTTTCCCGATTATATTCTCGAACGCAAATGGGGTTACATTCTTTGCGATAGGACAGGACAATTTCGTCTATTGGATCGAATGGGTAATAGAATCGGACGATTTGAACTGCCGTTTCCCCCCACGGCAATAGCCGCTTTCGATGATTTTAAATTATTAGTAGCAACTTGGTCGGCAAGCAAAGGAATATTATATGGGATCGATTTTCAAAAAGTTGTTACCTTCAAAGAAGAAGAATAGATTGCGATGAACAACAGCGATCGCCATTTAACTATCAAACAACTCACACAAGCTGTCGGTGACGGACTAACCCCGCGCATGGTACGGCACTATCACGCTTCTGGACTTTTGCCGGATGTCAAGCGCAGCGAGGGAAATTATCGTCTTTACAATGAAGAAGACATACACCGCCTCCAGCGGATTATGGCACTCAAACAGCAAGGATTTCAGCTATCTCATATTCGGAAATTATTAGTAGAAGAATCGACTCAAAGCGACGATCTCACGCTCATTCTCAGACAGCAGTACCAATTAATCATTCAAAAATTAGCGCGGTTGCGACGCACGGCATCAGCCTTGGAGGGGTTATTAGGACGCGATCGCCACTGTCAGCAAGTACAAGCAGAAGCACTCGCCCAATTGCGACACTTAGAAGTAGAAAGCACAGACGGATTAGATCCGATTGAAAAGCTGTGGGAAAGTTGGGATATCGCCGCAGACAATCACCCAGAAACTTTTAACGAATCCTTACAACAATTATTGCCCGATTTATCGGAGCGATCGGAAATTGAGGTCGATTTGCTCTCAAAATTAGTTTTAGCTAGCGGAGATGTTAGTTTAGTAGACTTTGCGCGCGTCAGTAAAGGAGCGATCGCACAAGCGCGCCATCGTCTCAAAGCTGGCTGTCAAGTCGTTGTCGATGTTACTGCGGTTGCCAATGGGATCGATAAGGTGCGCTTGCAACATCTCAACTGTACGGTCAAAACGCTAATTGGCGATCCTCATATTACTAGCGCTGCTGATGCTGAAATTCAATTCTGGAAAGAGCAACAGCAGTCGAATCCATGGCAATTTGACGCTGGATGTATTTTAGTAGTCGGTTATGCGCCTTCGGTTCTTCTTTCCGCTTTAGACGCGATCGCCCATGGAAGTTTGCAACCTGCCTTAATTATAGGAATGCCTATCGGTTTCAGTCATGCACCTGCTGCGAAGCGTCGTTTAATGCGATCGAGCGTTCCTTATATTACGATTGAGGGTTCTTTGGGTGGAGGTTTATTAGCGGCAGTTGCTCTCAATGCTTTAGCAGAATCTTTGATAGAAAAGCCAGACTGTCATTGTTATTTAAATGGTTAATTGGCGATGGAGGGAAATTTGAGCAGCATTTGTAGTTTGGCATGAGGAAATTTGGTATCTTTCTTGTTATTTCCCCACATATCAGCAAAGAAGTCTTGCATTAGCGCAATGATTTTGCGGTATTTGACGATGCTAGCAACATAGAAATTATCTAACTTTATATCTCCATCAGTATGAATCTGTTCGATATTGTCGAGTAATATGGCTCGTAGTTCATAAGGCTGTAAGCCTTCTTTTATGCCATATTTTTCCATAATCTTGCGTTTATCGTTCTGCGATCGCGAATCATACAACGGACGAATAAGGTATGTACTCTAGAAAAGAACTAACTCATAGTTTGCAGTTGTCATATTCGAGGTTCGTAACTGGAATACGTTTTACAAATACCTTCGAGTCCTCAAAGATGATGGTATGATTTTTCCCCCAACCAGCGCTAGACTCATTCGATTCACTATTTTCAAACAGAGAAAGCAATTGTAGGTTATCTAACCGAGCGATTTGCGAACTGAGCTTGAAATACTTCTTCTTTCTAAGTTTAATAGGGTTTTTAGCCATTATCTTCTGATTAGCTACTTATACTGAAGTTTAGACTAAAAAAAACAACGGCAGCCACAAGAGAATTTTAACTACCGTTAGGGAAAAAACTTATATTCCTTCTGTTTTCTGTCATGAGTCCCAGCAGGCA
>JALOOL010000322.1 GCA_025454425.1 Hydrococcus sp. Prado102
CTCAATTTCCTGAGCCACTTCCGGGTTGTCGTGCATAAATTGTTTGGCAGAATCGCGGCCCTGCGCGATTTTAGCACCGTTGTAGCTGTACCATGCGCCACTTTTCTGGATGATCTCAAAGTCGGAACCGAGGTCAACCAATTCGCCGGCTTTGGAAATACCCTCGCCGAATACAATATCGAAAGAAGCGACGCGGAAAGGTGGCGCCAATTTGTTTTTCACCACCTTTACCTTTACCTGATTACCCACGACGTTGCCGTCTTTATCTTTAAGGGCAGCGCCGCTTTTGCGGATATCGAGGCGCACGGAGGCGTAGAATTTGAGTGCGTTACCGCCGGTGGTGGTTTCGGGATTGCCGAACATCACACCAATTTTTTCGCGCAACTGGTTGATGAAGATACAGCAGCAGCCCGTGCGGCCAATGTTGGCCGTGAGTTTGCGCATGGCCTGGCTCATCAGACGGGCTTGCAGGCCCATCTTGGAGTCGCCCATTTCCCCTTCAATTTCAGAGCGCGGTACAAGCGCGGCTACGGAGTCAATGACTATAATATCAACTGCTGCCGATCGCACTAACTGATCCACTATTTCTAAGGCAACTTCTCCCGTATCGGGTTGAGAAATGAGAAGATTTTGAATATCTACGCCCAAGACATCGGAATAAGTAGGGTCGAGTGCGTGTTCTGCATCGACAAATGCTGCTACGCCGCCAGCTTTTTGCACCTCTGCGATCGCGTGAAGTGCTAAAGTTGTCTTACCAGAACTTTCTGGCCCGTAAATCTCAATTACGCGACCTTTTGGCAACCCACCTCCCAATGCCAAATCTAAGGTCAATGCGCCGCTTGAGATCGTTTCAACTCGCATCTTCGTCGCATCGCCCAAGCGCATGATCGAGCCTTTGCCAAAGTTGCGCTCGATTTGATTGAGTACTAAACTTAGGGCTTTTTCTTTATCAGAATTATTAGTAACAGCAGCCATTAACGCCTCAAGATGTCTTTATGTAACTTTTTAACTAGTACAAAAGTATTTATCTATTGTAGCGTTTTTCTGGTGACACGGCGACTATTATGTATTTTTGTATCCCTAACGATCGTAACAATTTTTGGTTTCTATTTTGTATAAGCGATCGCCCGCAATTGTAGAATCGATTTTGGCAGACGGGCGATCGCTTTGTATGGTTAAAATTTGTTTGTATGGTGCGATCGGCTTTGCTGCCCCAAAATCTTGTAATACCTTGTCGCTTATGAATATTAAAACGATCTCGACTACGCCATTTAACGACCAAAAACCAGGCACTTCAGGACTGCGCAAATCGGTTAAAGTTTTCCAGTCGCCTCACTACCTAGAAAACTTCGTTCAGTCTATTTTCGATACGCTACAGTGCGAAAATCAAACCCTTGTGGTTGGTGGCGACGGTCGCTATTACAATCGTCAAGCCATTCAAACCATTCTTAAAATGGCAGCAGCTAACGGCGTAGGAAGGATGTTAGTCGGTCAAGGAGGAATTTTATCAACTCCTGCGGCATCTTGCGTCATTCGCGAAAATCAGGCATTTGGGGGAATTGTTCTTTCAGCCAGTCACAATCCTGGCGGGCTAGACGGCGACTTTGGCATCAAATATAACGTAACCAATGGCGGCCCCGCACCGGAAAAAATCACCGATGCTATTTACGATCGCACAAAAACCATCGACTCATACAAAATACTAGAAGCTGCCGATCTCGATCTCGATCGCCCAGGGTCTTTTAAACTCGCGATGATGGATGTAGAAGTCATCGATTCCGTCGTACCCTATATTAAGTTAATGGAATCTCTATTTGATTTTGATCGCATTAAAGATCTTTTAACCTCTAGTAAATTTAGAATGTGCATGGATTCTCTTCATGCAGTAACGGGATCTTACGCCCACGCAATTTTCGAGCAACGTCTGGGCGCACCCGCCGGGACGGTACAAAACGGCATTCCTTTAGAAGATTTTGGCGGCGGTCATCCCGATCCCAATCTAGTTTACGCTCATGACTTAGTAGAAATTCTCTACGGCGACAATGCGCCCGATTTTGGCGCAGCGTCCGATGGAGATGGCGATCGCAATATGATTTTAGGTCGCCATTTCTTCGTTACGCCCAGCGATAGTTTAGCCGTCCTTACCGCTAACGCACATCTGGTTCCTGGTTATAAAGACGGTTTAGCAGGGGTTGCACGTTCCATGCCGACGAGTGCAGCTTGCGATCGCGTTGCCGAACAACTCGGTATCGATTGCTACGAAACGCCGACAGGTTGGAAGTTCTTCGGTAACTTGCTAGATGCAGGTAAAGCAACGCTGTGCGGCGAAGAAAGCTTTGGGACGGGTTCCAATCACGTTCGCGAAAAAGATGGTTTGTGGGCGGTTTTATTCTGGCTCAACATCTTAGCAGTACGCGGCGAATCAGTCGAACAAATCGTCCGCACTCACTGGCAAAAATACGGTCGCAATTTCTATTCCCGTCACGACTACGAAGAAGTAGATGCAGCGCGCGCTAATGAAATGGTAGATCGATTGCGATCGCTATTGTCCGATCTCAAAGGTCAACAATTTGGTAACTATCAAGTGGCTTATAGCGACGACTTCAGCTATACCGATCCCGTCGATGGCAGCGTCAGCAAAAAACAAGGCATTCGCATCGGTTTTACAGACGGTTCTCGCATCGTCTTCCGCCTCTCCGGTACGGGAACCAAAGGCGCAACCTTGCGACTTTATCTAGAAAGTTACGAACCCGATGCTAGCAAGCACGATCGCGATACCCAAGAAGCCTTAGCACCATTAATTGCGATCGCCGAAGAAATTGCCCAGATTCGCAAGTATACCGACAGAGAAACCCCAACCGTCATTACATAGTTTAAATACAAAACTTTTTGCTGCGATCGGGTAAAGGGGAAAGATAAATGAAATCTTTCCCCTGCGCGTAGGTTGGGTTGAGGCACGAAACCCAACATTTAGTAACTCGTTGTTGGGTTTTCTTACTGAGTTGAATAAAGAATTTCAACAGCACAAAAAGTAAATTTATGGAGAGGAAGTTGGCTTTTCGGGTTCGATCTTTTGCGATGGCGGAATTCCTTGAAGAGAAATCAACGCCTCCATCACCGATTTAGCGACGGGAGCAGCTACAGTAGAACCAAATGTATTGCCGCCCTTTGGTTCGTCCACGACGACCAAAACCACGTAACGGGGAGCTTCGACCGGTAAAATCGCTACAAAACTCGTAATTTTTGCTCCTGGAATATATCCACCCGTCGCGCCTGCTTTTTGTGCCGTTCCCGTTTTGCCGCCAATGCGATATCCTGGGATTTTTGCGGGTTTGCCCGTGCCTTGGGCAACTACGGTTTCCATCATTTCAACCACTGCTTGACTCGTCTGGGGAGAAAAAACGGTTTTGGTAGGAAATTTGGGTGTCCAGTGAGATTGTCCTTTGGCATCGACTAATCCTTTAACAACGTGCGGGGTGACTAATTTACCGCCATTGGCGAGGGCAGCTTGTAATTGCACTAATTTCATCGGGGTAAGGGAAAAGCCTTGACCGAAAGAAGCAGTTGCTGCTTCGATCGCATTAGCCGTGAATTCTTTTTCGCTTTTTAAATGTCCTGCTGCATCGCCAGGGAGATCGATGCCGACTTTTTCTGCTAGTCCTAAGTTTTTAAGTTCTTTATAATAATCTTTCCGATTAAGTCGGCTCATCATTTGAACCATCGCAATGTTGCTGGAGGTTTGTAGTACTTCAGCCAAACTCAGATCGCCATTTTTTTCTCTAGTTGCATTAAAAATATTCCAGCCGTCAACCGTAACCGAACCATCGTCGTAGAAGTGAGTATTGGGTTGAATAGCGCCTGCTTCGAGCGCGATCGCGATATTAATCGGCTTAAAGGTCGAACCTGGTTCGTAGAGGTCGGCAACCGTCCAATTTTTAAATAATTCGACGTTATATTTTTGGTAGCGGTTGGGATTGTAAGTCGGTTCGCAAACCAAACTCAACAAAGAGCCATCGGTTGCATCCATGACGATAACTGCGCCCCGTTTGGCATTATATTTTTCCAATTGTTGTTTTAAGGCAGATCGTGCGGCGCGTTGCAAGCGCAGATCGAGGGTAAGTTGCAATTGCAAGCGATCGAAGTTTAAGTTTTTTTGCGGCAGGGAGGCTGGTATAATCGTCCCGCTGCCATCTCGTCGAATGGGAAATTTTAGGATATCTCGCTTCAGTAAGTTGCGCTGGCTGCTTTCGACTCCCGCCTGACCTTTATAGTCGCGATCTACATAGCCAATTGCTTCTGCTATTGCTTCTTGTTGGGGATAAAAACGAGAATATTTTTCTTCGAGTTCTATTCCATCAAAGCGCAATTGGCGAATTTGTTCGGCGATATCTTCTGGCAAGTCAGATGCAATACGAATTCCTGTATCTCGCTTGTTAAATTGTTCTAGCAATTGTTGAGACGTGCGATCGCTTAAAATTTTGGCAAGATTTTTGGCAATTTCTTCTTTTGAGCGGCTAAAGAGTTTGGGATGAACGAAAAGAGTATTAACTAGGCGATCGGTAGCGAGAACGTTTCCTTGAGAGTCGATAATCGAACGTCTTGGAATGTAAGGTTTTATCCCTATTGTCTGCTGCTGTTTGGCTCTTTGTTGCAGTTCGCTCGCTTGAAGGATTTGCAGTTGATACAGCCTCCATCCCAAGCCTAGACTAGCTGCTACCATCACTGCCCAAACAATTAATAATCTTATTAGGGGGAATTTAGGCGGTTTGGGTTGAGTTTTTGGTTTGGAGTTATTTTTACGAGAAAAACGATCGCTTAAAGATTTTTTTTTCTGGGACAAATTTTTTCGAGAGCGCGACTTAGCTCTAGAGAACGAAAGTTTGGATGTAAAATCAGTCATTTGTTATTGGTGGTTTTTTATCGGTTATTAGTTATTGGCTTTTCCAACTAACTAGTAACCCCCAGCGAATAAAACGCGATTTAATAAGCTAAAGGAGTATTGCCAACAATGGGTTGGTTTTCAGTAGCAGTTGTTTGTGGTTGGTTCAGTGGAGGAACCGAACTCGGAGATAAAAAGATAACTTGCGCTGGGTTAAGCTTAGCTAGCCCCGTTTCCGGTCTTTCAGCTTGTTGGGCAAGCTGGTTTTTGAGGGTTTCGCTCATCGCTGTAAGATGACGTTCGTGGCGTTGTAAAGTTTCTAATTTTTTCGATTCCTGACTCCAGAGTCTGGGAACGCATACGCTCCAAGCATAAACTCCCAAGGCGGAAGCTACCAAACAAAAAGCAACTCCCGATGAAATTTTTTGTAATGCCAGCAGCGATCGCGCTCTTTGCGATAATTGACGAGAGCGTAGGGGAAGTTGTTTAACCTTTGTTTCCGAGATCGAACGAGCATCTCTTGAGGAATGGGTCGGTTTTTTGACATCGGAGATGCGTTTGCGTTGGGTTGTGGAGGAAGCAATAGACATAGGCAATGCTTTCGATAAGGATTGTTTTAGGGGCATTATAACTGCCCAGAACTCAATTAAAAATCTTAACTGAGACAATCGCTTTGATTGGTAATAATAAATTAAGGTTCCATTGTCCTCACAGATCGCGCGAGCAAGATGCTCGTACTACGTTGCTTTAATTCTGTATATCTCTTATTCAGTTTGCGATCGCCAGCTTATTATTTCCGAGCTTTCAAACATTACTTTTATACTTTTTGTTGCGCCTTCTTGAGCGAAGTGTCCTCGATCGCGTCAACAGTTGTAAGCTGATGAAATAGGTTGCGATCGCGGCAATTAATCCCACCACAAAACATCCTAAGAAGAGTTTGGTTAAAAATACCGAACCTAATTCCATAAACGATTGCCAGTTGCGATCGACAATATTCTGCGTAACTGTCGAATCGTCCCAACCTAAAATTAGTTTGCCGACTTGATAATTAAAGGCAAAAATTGGCACGTAAGTTAGTGGATTGCTTACCCAAGTTCCCGCCGCCGCCGCAAATTTATTTCCTCTAACGATTACTGCTAAAAGTACGCCGATAAGAATCTGAAAACCAAAGATGGGAAAGCTTCCTGCAAAAATCCCAACTGCTAAACCCCTAGCAATTTCTGCTGGTTTTCCTCGCAAGCGTATAAATCTCAAATACCAATAACGCCAAGACTTCGCCAACCAATGTTTTTGGCGTTTAACGTTAGGAAAATAAGAATTTTTTTTATAAATAGATGCAGTTAAAGAGCGAAAATCCTCACTCATTGGTTTACTCAACGTTACAATCGCTACTTTTCCCTATCCTACAAAAAAAATTTTGCAATCGGAGAACAACAAATATTAGCGATAATTAATGAAAAGGCAAAAAGCTCATACTTTTGTCTAGTACAAATAACAAAATCTTCCCTTCTGCCCTCTGCCTTTTTTTAATGCAAGTTCAAGGAGAAACGATTGCCGCGATCGCAACTGCTATTGTTCCCCAACAGGGAAGCATCGGAATCGTTCGTCTATCGGGCGCTACAGCGATTTCTATTGCCAAGACTGTTTTTGATGCGCCAGGAAAACAACCTTGGGAAACTCATCGCATTCTCTACGGTTACATTCGCCATCCCCAAACGCAACAACTTATCGATGAAGCTTTATTACTCATTATGCAGGCTCCGCGTTCCTATACGCGCGAAGATGTCATAGAATTTCACTGTCACGGCGGTATTATCCCCGTCCAGCAAGTCTTACAATTGTGTCTGGAGTTAGGCGCAAGATTAGCACAACCTGGGGAATTTACTTTAAGGGCATTTCTTAACGGACGGCTCGATCTCACCCAAGGTCCTTTGCTGATGGGAATTCTCAATGTCACCCCCGATAGCTTCTCCGACGGTGGACAGCATTTCACGATCCAATCCGCCGTCGACCATGCGCTCCGAATGGAAGATGCTGGAGCGGACATCTTGGACATCGGTGGGGAAAGTACCCGGCCCTACAGTCAATCGGTGGGCAGCGATGAAGAATTGCGACGAGTCGTACCTGTATTGGAACAGCTGCAGTCTCGAGTCCAGATTCCGATTTCAATCGATACCATGAAAGCCAGCGTTGCCCGCGCCGCAATAGACTTG
>JALOOL010000323.1 GCA_025454425.1 Hydrococcus sp. Prado102
ATAAAGCATCTAAACTAAACATAGGGCAGGTTATCTGAAATTGTCGTTATTTTCAGCTTACTACCTGTCCTTTTCTTTATCCCGAACTGAGGTTAATTAAACTCCGAACGGAAGTATCCTTTCTCTTCAGTTTGCTTCTGTTGTTGGTGTTCTCCTGAGATTGAAACGCGATCTTCGCTAACTTCTACATTCAAATCTTTTGCTTCAATGCCAGGAATTTGAGCCTTTAAAATAATATCGCGATCGGTTTCTTTGAGTTCGATCGCGGGAACCCAAGCGATTTCATCGCTAGTAGGCAGTGAAAACTCGCTTCGGGGGAGCGTCCATTCGTCGAACAGTCGATCCATTTGCCGACGTAGATTTTCCAGGTCTCGCATCGGTTGCCAATGAACAAGAGACATATTCTTTTCATCTCATATTAGGGAGATTTGAGTTTTTTGGTCAACTCTCATTTTCTCCCTAGCGGTAGTCCAGGAAACACCTCTGACTACCGTTTTGACTTTTTTTAGTCTAAACTCCAGATTTTTGTAGCGCGATGTTCTCAATACAGATGGCAGTAATTAACCTATCGTTATCCAACCCCAGTTATCAACTTTTCAAACTAACGATTCCAACTCCGCCAGCACCTTCTCCAATCGCCGCTTCTTTTTTGGATCGTCCCAGGCATTAGATTTCTTGATTCGCCGTAAAGCCACATTCACCCGACTTTTGAGCGTATAGCTCTCGCTTTTTTCTACTTCTTTCAACTTCAGATTTTCGATCCGCTCTTGAATTTGGCTCAAAGACAGATCTTCAGAAATAGCTGCCTCTAAAAGAATCCTACGCTGGTCAAAATCTTTGAGTTTGGCGATCGCCCTCGCTTTCGTATAAGCCAATCGACCGCTTTTTAAGGCTTCCTTTATCTCATCAGGAAGCTTTAACAGAGGCAAGCGATTGGTTCTAAAGCTCTCAGGAGTAAACTTTCCCACCGCCTCAAACACATCCAATACTACCTGCCACTCAGATGTGTGGATAACGTTATCCACAGATTCTCTTTCTGGATGTGCCGCTTGATTGAGCAGCGCGATCGCCGCTTCTGGTTCTTTCCCTAGCTTCCAACTCAACAGTTGGAGAATCCCCTCCGTTTCTTCAACTGGATTGAGATCTTCTCGTTGCAAGTTCTCTAACAAAGCTAGCTGCCAAGATTCCTCGTCGCTCAATTCGCGAACGACCACCGGAACCGATGGCAATTTTGCCGCCAATGCCGCGCGATAGCGCCGCTCTCCTGCTACCAACTCGTACTTACCTTCTCCTTGAGGGCGAACGATAAGAGGTTGTAAAACCCCATACTGCTTGACTGAGGCGATGAGTTGTTCCATCGCTTGCGGGTCGAAGTAGCGACGAGGTTGTTGAGATGGCAAACTAATTTGAGCAAGGGAAAGCTTTTGAGCGGCTACTTGGGAAATAGAAGCTTCTCCAAAAAGAGCATCTACGCCTTTGAGTTGATAGGGTTGCTTAGATAAAGTTCTGCGACTCATGGTAAACTCTTTAAGCCTTTGGCGATTTGAACTAATAGTTTGATAGCGGGATGTTTGGGGCTGTATAAAGCGAGGGGAAGATGTTCTTGAACGGCATCGGCAAAAGCAACCGAGCGAGGAATGGCAGGATAAATGACCCCAATCGATGACAGTTGTTCCTCAATCGTTTGCAAGCTTAAGTCTCCCTGTACCGTTCTCGAATCGTGTAGCGTTGGAACGATCCCCGCCACTTTTAAATCTCGGTTGGCGCGACTTCGTACTCGCGAAATGGTTTTGAGTAAAAGTTCCGTCCCTTTAAGGGCTTTGTATTGCGTCTGAATTGGAATTAAAACGTGAGTTGCAGCAACTAAGCCAATATAGCTGAGAATGCCCAGACTGGGAGGACAATCAATCAAAATGAAATCGTATCGTTCTCGAACGGGACTGAGGGCATCTCTAAGGCGGATCTCGCGCATATCGGCAACCACCAATTCTAATTCGGCTCCGCTCAAATTGATATTGGCTGGGGCTAAATCTATCTGGTGAATGTGGGAATGAATGGGTAGAGGTTCTCCAATCAGAATCGCTTCATAGACAGTCTTTTCTAAATCGGCTGGTTCCAACCCCATAAACGCCGTTAAAGAAGCTTGAGGATCGAGATCGACCAATAAAACTTTCTGTTTGAGTTGAGCCAATTGATAGCCCAAATTCATCGTCAGGGTGCTTTTGGAGACACCCCCCGATTGATTAAAAATAGCAATAACTTTATTCACCGTACCGTTCAAAAAGTTTGCTAAAGTCAGCTTACTACAAAATTCAAAGCACTACGCGGCTCATCTGGCTAATTTCCTGGGCAAGACGACCGAAAACTTGCTACCTTTGCCGATTTCTGTTTCTACTTTAATCTCTCCTAAATGTTCGCCGACAACAATTTCATGGACAAAAAATAGTCCCAATCCCGTCCCTTTCCCAGAAGTTTTCTTGGTAAAAAAGGGATCGAAAATTTTTGAGCAAATTTCACAGGCAATTCCATCGCCATTATCTCGTATAACGATCGCGATCGCCGAACCTAAATTCTCAGTTGCTATCGCAATCGTTGGAATATAACCTTCTCCCGATCGTTTCTGCTTTTCTTCAACAGCATCCCAGGCATTTTCGATAAGATTGACAAAAACTCTTCTCATATCTCGCTCGAAAACCTTAATTGGTTCGAGAGTGCGATCGCAATTTATCTCATAATGACAAGAGAATCCCGGACAAGCAGCTTGTTTCTCTTGAGCGACTAACTCTAACGATTCGGCGATTAAACTGTTAATATCCGTTAAAGATATTTCGCCAGTCTCTCTTTTAGCGTAAGACAAAATATTTTGAACGATTTGCTCGGTTCTAGTTGCTTGCGTTTCGATTCTGACGAGCTTTTGCCCAAGACTTGCTAAATTTTCTTCAGTTTGGCTAAATAAATCCTCGCTTAAATCTTCAAAAAAATATTGAAGCTCCTGCAAGCCCTGTTCTAGCGATTTTAAGACTTTACTCGATAATTGCGTATTGAGCTTGATTAAATTGACGGGATTTCTGATTTCGTGGGCGATTCCCCCAACAAGCGTCCCCAGCGAAGCAAGTTTTTCTTGGGAGATTAACTTTTGTTGTGCTTGGCGAAGTTCGTATAAAGTTGCTTCTAACTCTCGATTTTTCTGGCTCAATTCTAACGTTCTAGCTTCGACTTGAGATTCTAAAATTGCATTAGTAGCGGCTAGGCGATCGATATAAATATAACCAAGAATTCCTAAAGTGGCTCCCCAGATAGAAAAAAGCGCGGGAACGACGGGAATCCACCAAACTTGCAGAAACGCTAAGTAACTCCCGCCGATTAAACCAACGGTTAGCAGCAACCCTGCCATCAAGATAAATAACGTTAATCTCGTATAATTTTGAGAGTTTCGCCATTTCCAGGCGCTTACAGCAGGTAGAAGCGCCCATATAGAGATCCATAGATATTCTACTGGCGATCGCCAGACTTTGATAAGCGATCGCCCGTCTAAAACGGTACTGAGAATTTGACTGGCTAAGTTAGCTTGGATTTCTACGCCGTAAGTTTTTTTAGGGGTGGTTCCTTCTCCTTTGCTGTAAGGCGTTAAAAAACCATCTTTGAGACTGGGAGCGTAGGCACCGATTAAAACGATACGGTCTTTGAACAACGTTGGGTCGATTCTACCTTCCATTACCTCTACTACGGAGACGTGCTTAAATGATTCGGCAGGCCCTCGCCAATTCATCAATATCTGATAGCTAACATCATCGGCTCGAATATATCCACCATCGTTCTCCTGAAACGGGTAAAATACGACTCGATCTAATTGAAGCCAGCCTCCATTAGAAGAAGCTTGCGGATAGATTTTTTTCGTCGTGAGATACTGGTAAGCAACCGCTAGTCCCAAACTAGGAACGGTCGATTTAGGACTGTTATCTCTAAGGGGATATAGTATTGCCCTTCGCGTTACGCCGTCTTGGTCAACAATGGCGCTGATGTCGGCTACTTGTCCTCGCTGTTCGAGAACGGGAGGGAACGGAATCTGGGTAAAAAAATCATCTCCTTTCATCCCCGTCAATTTTCCTACGCCGATGAGATTAGGAGTTGTTTTAAAGACTTCAATTAGTTCGTTGCTGCCTGGAGGAATGGGAATGTCGCGAATTAAATCCAGTCCGATGACGAGCGGTTTTTGGGCTTTGATTTTGGTAAGGAGTTTGGCTAAAGTGGCATCGGTAAAAGGGTAAGGTTGATATTTTTGAATATCTTTTTCGGTTATGCCGACGATAACAATCCTCTTGTCAGGGGGTTCGAGGGGACGGAATTGAAAGAAGCGATCTAATGCCGTCCATTCTAAAGGTTCTAACCAACCAAGCAAGCGAACGATGACGACCAAGGCAGTCGCGCTTGGCGCTACGATTAATACTCCCTTCCAGTTGTGCCAAAAAGTTTTGAGACGAGCGAGCAAAATTATTGAGAAAAAGGAAACTCGGATGCGACTTCGCTTCGATAGACTTTAAAGGCTAAGCCTACTTGCTTTAATAATAGCAGCCGAAAATCGCGATCGCCCTTCAAAATAGTTTCAGGGCAGCTTAAGAAAACCTGCTTGGAAAAAATGATTATCAAACGTCAAAGCCGTAGTAATTTTTAACTGTTAACGATCTAGATTTTCTGAGGCATCAGTAACATCGCCAACAACTGGATTTGTCCCCAATCCCCAAATGGGATCGTCTTCTGATGGGGATGAAGAATCAGAAACTCGTTCTAGGGTCGATAGTTCGTGTTTTAAGGCAAGAGCGAGAAATTCGCTCAGACTTTTAACTTTACCGACTGCGATCGCTTTTTCTGTTGCTTGAATCAATTCAGTTGGCAATTCCACTGTCATTCGAGTTAATTCTTGCATATCAAATCAGAATTTTGAGACGATTAAATAAATATATTACCTGTCTTTAAATCGCAATCGGGTGGATCGCTTCAGAGCGGCGATCGCGGAATTGTTACTCTTTTTAATCCGAATAAACCAACTTGAGAAACTAAGCCGACTTGCTCTAATAATAACCGAAAATCTCGCTCGCCTTGCGCTTCAGAGTTTTCCTGTTGCATAGCAGTATAACTCGACGCGATCGCGTCGTACCAAATTCCTGCTTGAGCATAAACCTCCGCCCTTTCTCGTTCGCTAGCGACTTGAGACAATCGCCTTTCCACCGCAGGAGTTATAGCAACTCGCTTGAGCAGAACGCGCGTATAAGCGCTAGCAGAAGGTCGTTTGGGATTACAAAGCATTCCTACTGTTAGGACGTAAGTCTTGCCAATTTCCAATCCCGAACTCGATGGCGGTATCGTCACTGGTACGATGCCCGACTGTTTGACCGTTACGCTTTGCTCGACAATCGGGCGAACGACTTCTGGTTCTACGACCGACCATAAAATCGGTCGAGAAGGACGTTTGGATACATATAACAGGAAAGTTGGATGACTCGCTCCCGTTGTCGCTACGTGGTCGTTGGGAATCAGCAGCAAGATTTTAGCCGCATTGTCTTGACAGCCTCTAGAGCCATGCGTTTCGGTTCTCTGGGATTGGCGATCTCGATTGGGTGGCGGGCGATAAACGACTTGCGCGAGCGCTAATTGAGAAAATCCGAAAAGCTCGAACTGAAATATTAACAATATCGCCCAAAAAAATCGATTTACAACCATCTAAAATATTTGTTAGTATCAATTAGCGATCGCTACAAAAAATTAGAGTTTTGTAAAAATATAACGGGCTGGAATTCAACAACGACAAGCATCTTATCTAGGAATAGTAAGTTTTTGGGTAATGCTATTTATCCATTGGCAATCCCAAAAAATTCCAAAAATAGAGATAAATCGTTGTAAATATTCTTATTGGCTCGTTCGCAATGGCTAATCGATTTAAAAAAGTTTATAGAATTTTGGCGATCGCTAGCTTAATTTTCTATCTAACGTTTTACGTCATTCATTTCCCTCTCGTCGAAGCGCAAACCATCCCGCTAGAACAGGCGCGGAGTGCTTACCTTGGCGGGCAATACCAACAAGCGATCGCCATACTGGAAAATTATCTAAAAACCTCGGAAAATGAGGTTCCGGCTGAAGTCTATCGCTATCTGGGTGCGGCTTATCAGCAAATCGGACAACTCAGTCAAGCGATTGAGAATGCAGATAAAGCGATCGCTCTCTATCGCGACAAGGAAGATGCGAACTCTCGCCGCCAATTAGCAACAGTTACCGTTGAGCAAGCACAAGCCTATCTTGGATTGGGACAAAATCAAAAAGCCATTGCTTTGCTCGAACAAGCGATCGCAATTGTCGATGACGTGCAAAACAGAGAGATTTCCGCGCGAGCGCAAGGCGTTCTCGGTAATGCTTACTTGCAGTCGGGAGATTACCCTCAAGCCATCGAAGCTTACGAGCAAACTTTAGCGATCGCCAGAGATAAAAACTGGGTAGCGATCGAGAGTGCGGCTTTAAATAATCTAACCACAGCTTCGAGTCGCTTGGCTGGAAAATATCGCAGAGACGCGCGACTGGCAAATCAGGAAAAAGATGAATCGGAAGCTCGACGATTAGAGCAATCAGCCGTCAAACAAGAACGCCACGCCCGAAACTATGCGTTTAGTGCCGTTGCAGCCAGTCAAACGTCAAATATAGAGACAACCGTTCGCGCCTTACTTAACTTACTTCCTTTTCTAGAACCCTCAGAAGCTTCGCAAAGGAGCCAACAAGCCCTAACTATTGCCAGCAAGCTTCCCGACTCTCGCATCAAAGTTTACCTCCTGCTCGATCTGGCACAACACCTCCAGCAACCGATTCCTCTTCTCGAACAAACTACGTCAATCGCGATCGCGATTGGGGATAAGCGAGGACTGTCTTTTGCTTTTGGCGCATTGGGAGAAGTTTACGAACGGATGGGGAATTACAAGCGGGCGCTGGAATACGCCCAGCAAGCACAGTTTGTTGCTGGAGAAGTTTTTGCTTACGACAGCCTCTATCGCTGGTGGTGGCTATTAGGGCGGATTTATCGGACGACTGGACGGCT
>JALOOL010000050.1 GCA_025454425.1 Hydrococcus sp. Prado102
CTTACGACGCGATCGAACTGATAACTGATTACTGGTTACTGTAAAAGCTCGTCGCTGTTGGCGCTAGCTATTTTTTCCGAGATGGCGTTATTTTCTTGAATTCGCTCTAATACTTGATGGTCGATCGCTTCTTTGGCAAGGCGAATTGCATTATAAATCGAAGGCGCTTGAGAACTGCCATGACTGATGACACAAATGCCAGCTACGCCAAATAACAACGCGCCGCCATGTTCGGCGTGATCCATACGTTGCTTAATTCTGCGTAAATTGGGTTTTAAAATTGCCGTTCCAATTTGACCGCGCAATCCTTGGGGCAACTCTTCTCGCAAAATTTGCAGCATGATATTACCAACCGCTTCGGCAAATTTGAGCAAAATATTGCCGATAAAGCCATCGCAGACGATTATGTCGAACTGACCCGACAGCACATCTCTTCCCTCAGCATTTCCGATAAATGGAATTTGTGGGTTAGTAGCTAGCAGTTGGTGAGTTCGCAAGGCGAGATCGTTGCCTTTGGTCGATTCTTCGCCGATGTTGAGCAATCCGACTTTGGGTTCTTCTACGCCTAGCACGTACTTGCTATAAACCGTTCCCATCAAAGCAAATTGCTCTAAATATTTGGGACGGCTATCTACATTTGCTCCTACATCGAGAACGATGACAGATTTTCCGGCTAGCATAGTAGGAAAGACAGCGCCGATCGCGGGACGGTCAATTCCTTTGAGACGACCCAAACGAAGCGAGGCGGCTGCCATTGCCGCACCGGAGTGACCCGCAGAAACGACGGCATCTGCACGTTTTTGTTTGACCAAATTCATTGCCACGTTAATCGATGAATTTGGTTTGCGTCGAATCCCGATAATGGGTTCTTCGTGCATTTCGACAACGCCATCGGCGGCGACAATTTCGATGTTGCTGCTATTAGCGGTGGTATGTTGCTTGAGGGAGGATTCAATTTTGTCGGGATCGCCTACCAGCAGAATTTCTACGTCCAATTCTGCGGCTGCTCTAATAGCTCCGGCGACAATTTCCTGGGGAGCAAAATCCCCTCCCATAGCGTCTACTGCAATTCTTGCGCGAGTTGATGCCATCGTATCGAATGTTATAGAAGCCTTAAAGATTGTATCACTAAGCGATTGATTTAAAAGGCGAGAGCCTTGATTCTACTTTAATACTATTTGTCGCTCAATGTCGCTTTTAATTGCATTTTTTGACATATTAATTATTTATGAGGCACTAAATTTTGTGTAAAGTACGAAAACATAAATTGCCAATTTGTCAAGTGTTTAGCGAGGAATTTGAGGAATGTTAGAAACCATCGGTTTTGCTGTTGGTAGTTTGCTGATGGATATTTTCGGGCAAAAACCTACTACGCCAGAAATTGCGGCTATAATTTCGTGGGAGAAAGCGAAGGTTTTTGACGTTCCTACTCAAAGCGATCCCAAGGTAGAGGCGATTGTTGAAGATTATCTCAAAAACTTAGCCGCTCAGGGATACGCAACAGAGCAACAAGGAATTTGGTTTCAGTCAGAATGGGCGGAGTTGGCGCGACATCAAGAAAATTTTCCCGCTTCAGCAGCTTCTTTGACTAAAATTGCCACGACGATCGCAGCATTAGAAACTTGGAGTCTGGATCGCCGCTTTGAGACTCGGATTTATCATACGGGAATGGTTAATAATGGCATAGTAGAGGGCGATCTCATCGTACAAGGCGATGGCGATCCATTATTTGTTTGGGAAGAATCGATCGCGCTGGGAAATGCCCTCAATCGATTGGGAATTCGTCAAATTAAAGGAAATCTCATCGTTACGGGCAAATTTTACATGAATTTTAAAACCTATCCCCAAGCATCTGGAGAGTTTTTAAAGCTGGGATTGGATAGTCGTCGCTGGACATCCCTCATCCAAAAACAATATCAAAGTATGCCCCCAGGTACTTCTCGCCCTCAAGTTGCGATCGCAGGAGGAATACAAGTTCGAGATAGTCTTCCCGATGCAAGTCAATTACTCTTGCGCCATCAATCCTTAACCCTAGCGCAACTTCTTAAAAAGATGAACGTCTACAGCAACAACGTCATGGCACAAATGCTAGGAGATGCGGTAGGCGGTGCGACGGTTGTTTCTCAAATAGCAGCTAAATTTGCTGGTGTTTCTCCCGATGAAATTCAGCTTATCAATACTTCTGGGTTAGGAGTCGAGAATCGTATTTCTCCCCGCGCTGCTTGTCGAATGTTAATGGCACTCGAAGATAAGTTAAAATCTCAATCGCTTAGCGTAGCAGATTTGTTTCCCCTCAGCGGACGCGATCGCAATGGAACGATGCAATGGCGGGGAATTCCTTCGGGAATTGCCGTCAAAACTGGAACTCTCGCGCAAGTTAGCGCCCTTGCAGGCGTTATTCCTACTAAAGAACGCGGTTTAGTTTGGTTTGCTATTATTAATCATGGCGGTAATATTGAGAAATTGCGCTCCGAACAAGACCGATTATTGCAGCGTTTATCGCAACATTGGAATGTCATTCCTGCAACTGCAAATTCTGTGACTAATAATGCTTTTTTTGGCGATCCCAGTCGCAATCTCAAAGTAGATGGGTAACAATAAAAGATGGCTAAAAAGATTTACGAGTTTTTTATTTAGTAGTGTTAGCGCATCTGGGATCGACTAAGAGACGTTTCATTAAAAAATCTCTTATTAAGATTTAATACTCATCGCCAATCGGGTTGTTTTCAACCTGATATAACTAGAAAATAGAATTTATTTGCTATCTTTCTGAAACTAGAAAAAAAAGATTATCAAAAAAGTTAGATTGTTCGCTAGCTTAGTAGGAGATTTAAAGATGACTAATGAATTAATTTATGCGATTTCAGGCTCCACTGTTGCGATCGTTGGCGTATTGGGAGGAGCAATTGCCTATCTACAAGTCCGCAAAACTCTGAGCAAGAAAGAAGGAGAATTCTTAGCGAAACAAGATACATTAGAAAAAGAAAAACAAAAATTACTCGATAATCTTACTCAATTCGATAATTCCCAAAAAGTTTTGAGCGAGCAAAACGCACAACTAGAAAGTCAGATCGCTGAATTAGATAAAAATACTAGTCAACTCCAAAAAGCGATCGCAACTTTAGAAAAAAATAAAAGTAGTTTAGAAACTGAAAAAAAACGCGAACAAGAAAAAGCCAACGATTTACAAAAGCAATTAGGCAATTTTAAGCAAGAAAAAGATAAAATTGAGGCAAATTTAGTTAAAGAAGTCGAAAAATTAGCTTCCTTACAAAAGCAATTTGACAGTTTAAAAAAAGAAAAAGAACGTACTGAAACAGCAGTAAAGAAAACCACAGAAAAAGTTACATCCCTAGAAAAGCAGCTTCAGCAAGTTACTAAAGAAAAACAACAAACTCAGGAGAAACTAGAAGCGCAAATTGATACTCTCGATAAAGAGAAAGAAAAATTAGAAGCTACTTTGACTCAAGAAACCGAACAAGTAGCTTCCTTGCAACAAGAAATTCAGCGAGTTACTCAAGAAAAAGAACAAGCTCAACAGGAAATCCAAAAGCAAATTACTGCTCTTAATAAAGTTGAAGCTGCTTTGTCTGAGGAAACCGAGCAAGTAGCTTCCTTGCAACAAGAAATCCAGCGAGTTACTCAAGAAAAAGAACAAGCTCAACAGGAATTACAAATACAAATTACTACTTTAAGACAAGAAACTGAAAAGGTAGCTACGTTAGAACAAGAACTGCAAAAATTAACGCAAGAAAAACAAAAAAGTCAAGAAGAACAGCAAGAGCGCATTGATGCTCTTCAAAAACAAATTACCGATCTAAAAGAAGATAAAAATAAAATAGAGGTTGAATTAAAACAAGAAACAAAAAAAGCTAGTGGATTAGAAAAAGAATTGCAACAACTAGCTCAAAGTAACCAGAAAATAAAAGAAGAAGCACAACAACAAGTTGCTTCAATTCAAAAAGAAAATACTAATTTAAATCAGGAAAAAGACCGACTTGAAATTAGTTTAAAACAAGAGATTGAAAAAATTCAATTATTAGAAAAGCAAATCCAACAGATCGATTCAGAAAAACAAAAAACTCAGATTGAAGAAGTAAAAAAACAACCTGTAAATTTGAATAAAGAACCAGAGACAATAAAAAAGATAGAAGAAAAACCCAAAAAACTAAGACAAATAACTGAGGAAAAACCCGCTCAAATTGCTGAAGCTAAACCAAGAAAAGACTCTCAAGAAGAACAAACATCAGAAATAACCGAGCCAAAACAGCCTGCGATCGCCAAAGAGGAAGTAGCAGAACCGATCGCACAAAAAGAAGAAGAAACATCAAAAATAACCGAGCAAGAAAAGCCTGCGATCGTACAAAAAGAAGAAATTCAACCAGAGTCTCAACAAGAAACGTTAGTTAAAGAAACTGAAGGAGCGGAAGAAAAAACTCCTAAATCAAAAGAAAAAGCAAATTTACTAGCTAATAAAAAAATTGTTATTTTGGGAAACTTGACTCAAATAGATCGCGACAAGGCAAAAACGCTGATTCAAAAAGCAGGCGGTAGCGTTGCTGGCTCCCCTAACTCCAGTACCGACTATATAGTAATTGGTAAAGCGCCAGGAGACAAATTGAAAAAAGCACAAAAATTAGGAATTCCTCAACTCTCAGAAATACAATTTTTAGAATTGCTCAAAACTTTTGAGGAGTCTATTTAACCCAGGGTTATTTCATTCTAAAAAGAGTCAAAATATGCTCTAGCCTAAATTGACATCTGCGTTGTGCTTGAGCCATGTTATTCAAGCCAGCATCTATGATGGTCGGATTGAGGCTCACAATGAAGATGTTCCGATGGCAAAAGATACGAGCCTCTCAATACCTTGCCATCAAGAGCGATGGTTTCTCCAGCAATAGGAGCAATATCAAAAATTTCTTCATAATAGACCTCCTGCATAAGTCTTCTAACCTTTGATTAAATGAAGGGAAAGACCATTTATTCAAAAGTGAAAACTAAAAACTTTTAATTATTAAATTTATTTTTGCAGGAGGTCTAATGTAGCTGGTCACTGGTCACTAGTCACTGATTAAGCTTGCAACTCGTCAAGACGGGCTAATACTTCGGTACTGTGAATAGCAGGTCTAACCCCCAAAAAAGTTTCTCGCAGTATTCCTTGTGGGTCGATTAGATAAGTATGGCGCAGCGACATAGCTCCCAACCAAGAACCGTAGGCTTTACTTACATCACCTGTCGTATCGGCAAGCAAGGGAAATTTTAGACCTTCAGAGTCGCAGAATTCGGCATGGGAATCGATATCATCGGCACTCACTCCCAAAATTTGTACGTTTTTGGCTTGATATTTGGGCAAATCTTCTTGAAATCGTCGGGCTTCGAGGGTACAACCAGGCGTAAAGTCTTTAGGATAAAAATAGAGAACGACCCATTTTCCTCGATAGTCGGATAAGGATATAGAACCATCTCCCGTGTTTGTGGGTAGCGTAAATTCTGGGGCAATTTGGTTGATAGGTGGCTGTTGACCGCCCATTGCTAAAGCACTAGGAATCGACTGACACCAACCGAGAAGAACAAAACAGCTTGCCAAAAAGAGGCTTAAGAAAGCGCGTCGCGACATAAAATACCGAATCTTAGATAGTACTTTACATAAGTTTACATAGTTTGATGAGTAAATTTCTAGGGGATTAAGCGCGATCGCCCTCTCGATAATATTAGGATAGAAGCTACAAGGATTCACATGGTATCATTCCCTTCAATTTACTATACTCGGACTCCCAATTCAGGGCGATCGCAGGGGCGCGATCGCGAAAATCAACCTAAAAGTTTGGTTATCATAGCGATTATTGCAACTGTTCTTTTGTGGGCATCTGCATTTCCCGCTATTCGCGTTGCTTTAGAAGCGTATACTCCTGCTGAAGTTGCTCTGTTAAGATATATCGTTGCATCTGCCGTCCTCATCGTTTATGCCTTAATTACTCGTATTTCCTTACCAAGCTTGCAGGATTTGCCGCTTATTGCCTTATGTGGTTTGATTGGTTTTACCCTCTACAATGTCATGCTTAATGCAGGTCAAGTAACTGTCTCGGCGGGTATAGCTAGCTTTATCATCTCGTCAGAGGTCGGTATTATTGCGCTGCTAGCATGGCTGTTTTTTGGCGAACGTCTTGGCAAATTGGGATGGATTGGCGTTGTATCCTGTATTGCTGGGGTTGGCATTATTGCTTTTGGTACGGGCGGTACTTTCCAATTATCGTTAGGCGTATTGCGCGTTTTTGTGGCAACTTTATCGATTAGCATCTATTCAATAATTCAGAAGCCTTTACTGGCAAGATATAGTGCTATTCATTTCACCACCTATGCAATTTGGTCGGGAACGTTATTTCTGTTTTTCCTCGCACCAGAAGCGGTTTCTTCAGCGATTCACGCGCCGATTGCCCCGACGCTAGCAGTAATATACATGGGTTTGTTTCCTGTAAGCGACAAATTTACATTTCTTCTGAAGCGGACATTGAGAACACAGAGGATTTCTAGCAGTACATACCATCGCGCCAAAATCTAGTAAGGTTAAATTCCAAGTAGCAACTTTCTTTGCAGGTGCAGCTACTTCTGCTGTTCTCCAGAGTAACTTACATCGAGATTTTACGCGATCGCCCTTCAATCCAAAAAAACGCTCTAAAATACGTGCTACATTTGTATCGAGAATAGCTAGCGGTTGGTCGAAAGCTTGCGAACAGATAGACCTTGCTGTATAAATGCCGATTCCTGGCAATTCTAACAACAGCTTTTCAGAATCGGGAATTTTTCCTTCATATTTGTCTAAAATAATCTGTGCTGACTGATACAGTCGTTCGGCACGAAAAAATAGACCCAGAGGTTTTAAAATTTGAGCGATTTCTTCAACGGTTGCGGCGGTCAACTCTTGAAGGGTAGGATATCGATCTAAGAAAGCTTCATAGATAGGAGCAACTGTTTGAGCGTCGGTTTTTTGCAGCATGAATTCGGCGATGAAGAGAGCATAGGGATTGCAAGTCCGTCGCCAAGGAAAATCGCGTAAGTTTTGTTGCGCCCATGCAGACAACTGGCGGCG
Organism: Hydrococcus sp. Prado102; assembly: GCA_025454425.1. Classification (GTDB taxonomy): domain Bacteria; phylum Cyanobacteriota; class Cyanobacteriia; order Cyanobacteriales; family Microcystaceae; genus Hydrococcus. Next base: position 7,088 of record JALOOL010000050.1, read on the forward strand.
AAACCAGTTAATTTTAGCAGGAGTAATATTTTCTTCAATTTGAGCGATCGCAACTTTCATAAGCTGTTAAGCATTTAAACTGTTCAGTAACTGTTCGATCCATTTGTGTTTTTTTAATCTCCAGGCGATCGCATTCTAAATTTATTCTAAAAGTTTGAACAGTTGATTTTATTCGCGTGTTAGCGATGCAAAATTTTAACATATTTTCTTATTCGTATTATTTGCTACTTTTACTTAAGTATTAAAGAATACTTTTAAAGATAAATTCTTTAAAAATCCTTTAAAGATATAGAAACTTTTCCTAACTGAATAAACAATTAAAAAGGAAAACTTATCGAGCGCGATCGCTTCACTAATCGGTCATCTACAATTGTTATGAAAGTTACCAAAATCGAAGAACTCGAAGAACTCATTCAAAAAGTTAAAGCGGCTCAAACAGAATACGCTACTTACACTCAAGAACAAGTCGATATCATCTTCAAAAAAGCGGCTCTAGCAGCTAATTCTGCTCGTATTCCCCTAGCGAAAATAACCGTTGCCGAGACGGGTATGGGAATTATTGAAGATAAAGTAATCAAAAATCATTTTGCTTCAGAAATTATCTACAATAAGTACAAAAATGAGAAAACTTGCGGCATAATCGAAGAGGATAAATCTTTTGGCTTGCAAAAAATTGCCGAACCCGTAGGCATTTTGGCGGGAATTATTCCAACGACGAATCCAACTTCAACAGCAATTTTTAAATCTCTCATTGCGCTAAAAACTCGCAATGCAATTATTTTTTCACCTCATCCAAGAGCTAAAAATTGCACGATCGCAGCGGCAAAAACTGTTCTTGAAGCTGCCGTAGCAGCAGGAGCGCCGGAAAATATTATCGGATGGATTGACGAACCATCGGTGCTTCTTTCCCAGACATTAATGCAGCATCCCAGTATCAATCTTATCCTAGCGACGGGCGGCCCTGGAATGGTAAAAGCGGCTTATTCTTCCGGTCGTCCCTCGTTGGGAGTTGGCGCGGGAAATACGCCTGCTTTGATTGACGAGACTGCACATATCAAAATGGCGGTTTCTTCGATTATTCTCAGTAAAACCTTTGATAATGGGACGATTTGCGCCAGCGAACAATCTGCGATCGCGGTGGATAGCGTCTATGAGGAAGTCAAGCAAGAATTTATCGAACGGGGAGCCTATTTTCTCAATCCCGAACAAAAAGAAAAAATGGCGAATCTGATTCTAGTCGATGGAAGCATCAATCCAGACATCGTAGGTCAACCCGTCACAAAAATAGCAACCTTAGCAGGAATTTCGATTCCAGAAAACACCCGCCTTTTGATTGCCGAAGTAGAAAAAATTGGTTTAGACGAACCATTTTCTTATGAAAAATTATCTCCCATTTTGGCAATGTATCGGGGAATCGATTTTGAGGATGGAGTAGATAAAGCCGATCGATTAGTTCAATTTGGCGGTAGGGGACATACCGCCGTTCTCTATACTGCACCGGGAAATCGAGAGCATATCAGGCGTTTTGAGGATAAGGTTGAAACTGCACGAGTATTGATTAATACGCCGTCATCCCAAGGCGCGATCGGAGATATTTATAACTTCCGCCTCGATCCATCGCTAACATTGGGTTGTGGAACTTGGGGTGGCAATTCGATTAGCGAAAATGTCGAACCCACTCACCTACTCAATATCAAAACGGTAGCGGAACGGCGAGAAAATATGCTTTGGTTCCGCGTTCCTCCAAAAATCTACTTCAAATATGGCTCGCTGCCAACGGCGATACGAGAATTGGCAGGCAAACAACGTGCCTTCATCGTCACTGATAAGCCGCTTTTCGATCTGGGAATGACACGTGCTTTAGAAGAAGTCCTCGATGCAATTGGCTTGCAATACGATATCTTTTATGATGTCGAACCCGATCCCTCTCTCGATACTATCGATCGCGGATTGGCAGTGATGAAGACGTTTAATCCCGATGTCATTATTGCTTTTGGTGGCGGTTCTCCAATGGATGCTGCCAAAATTATGTGGTTGCTATACGAACACCCAGAAATTGAATTTGAAGGTCTTGCTATGCGATTTATGGACATTCGCAAGCGAGTTTATGAATTGCCGCCTTTGGGGAATAAAGCCATTTTGGTTGCCGTTCCTACAACATCGGGAACGGGTTCGGAAGTGACCCCTTTTGCTGTCGTTACCGATCGCCGCAATAATGTTAAATATCCTCTAGCAGACTATGCCTTAACGCCGACAATGGCGATCGTCGATCCTGAGTTGGTATTAAATATGCCGAAAAAACTGACAGCTTATGGCGGGATCGATGCCTTAACCCACGCGATCGAAGCTTACGTATCGGTATTGGCTTCAGAATATACTAACGGTTTGGCATTAGAAGCCATTCGCTTGCTTTTTAAATATCTCCCCAGTGCCTACAAAAACGGTGCTAGCGATCCCAAGGCACGGGAAAAAGTTCACTACGCGGCAACGATGGCAGGAATGGCATTCGCCAACGGATTTTTGGGGATCTGTCACTCAATGGCACACCAATTAGGGGCAATGTTTCACATTCCCCACGGGTTAGCCAATGGATTGATGATTTCTCATGTCATCCGCTACAATTCCACGGATGCGCCATTCAAACAAGCGACCTTCTCCCAATACAAGTATCCGAATACTAAGTGGCGCTATGCCAAAATTGCTAATTATCTGGGATTGGAAGGCGAGACAGAAGACGAAAAAGTCGATCGCCTAGTTGAAGCGATCGAAGATCTCAAGCGTCAGATAGACATTCCTATCGCTATTAAAGATGTTATTGATGAAAGCGAAGCAGAATTTTATGCCAAACTAGACGAATTGAGCGATCGCGCTTTTGACGATCAATGTACGGGAGCAAATCCGCGCTATCCTCTAATTAGCGATTTAAAAGAACTTCTCGTTCGAGCTTATCGCGGTCATTCACTGCAACTGAGTACTCATATTGAGTCAGATCTGCAAGCAATCTTGTCGTTGCTGAAAACTTAATATACGGGTGTAGGCTAGGTCAATCCAATTCGCAATTAACAATTCGCAATTATTACCCGATAACTAAAAATCAAGAGCATGAAACCGTGCGGGAATTAATTTTCAATTTCGTCTGAAGAAAGCGAATTGTTCGGTCAGCGAATGAGCGATCGCGGTAGATTTGTCATAACGCGATCGTTCTATAAACTTTCATTATCATAGAGAATGATTTAACATTTTCTTTATGAGCCTAAGAACTTCAGAAAGTAATCAAAAAAATGGAGGAAACCCGTGTCTACCGAAGTTCTAGATAAACAATCTACTTCAGTTGTCCGCAAGCCTGCACCTCGCTATCGCGTCCTACTCCATAACGATGACTTTAATTCGATGGAGTACGTAGTACAAACATTGATGAAGACAGTAGCAGGCATGACGCAGCCTCAAGCTGTCAACATTATGATGGAAGCACATACAAACGGACTCGCTTTGGTGATTACCTGCGCGATGGAACACGCAGAATTTTACTGCGAGACTCTGAAAAATCATGGTTTGAGTAGTACTATCGAACCCGATGAATAAAGTTCATCTCAATCTTTCATGTCTGTTTCATTTTGAGCGCTCTAACTCGTATTAGTTCTTACCCAGCACCAGCAAGGCTGGGAATTTTTATCCTAGCTTTGCTGTTAAGTTGGCTTCCTTTTGCTATTCCTCTCTATATTTTCTTAAAACACGACCCCAATTTAACTACGATTATGACAATGGGGTTAATGTTTATAGCGTTTCTGATTTTGTTGCGTTTTTGGAATCGAAAAGTTTATCAAACTCCCCATTGGTTAAAACGCTATGGATTAGAAAGAACTAAAAAAAATGGAATCGATTTAGTTAATGGATTAAGTATTGGATTTATATTTACATTAAGTTTATTTATTTTAGAGGCAATTTTAGGCTGGGTTGTTATTAAAACTCCCTCGCTTTTCTTATTAAGAATTGTTGGAGAAGGATTGATTAGTGCATTAGGAATTGGGTTGGTTGAAGAATTCTTTTTTAGAGGTTTTTTATTAGATGAGCTAGAGCAAGATTATTCTCCTAATGTGGTTCTTTGGACAAATGCAACAATTTTTGCCGTATTACACTTTCTCAAACCGATTGAAGAAATAATTCGCACTTTTCCAACTTTTCCGGCTTTAATTTTACTAGGATTAACCTTAGTTTTTGCAAAACGTTCTTGCTCGAAACGCTTGGGAATGTGTATCGGGATTCATGCTGGGTTAGTCTGGGGATATTATATTCTCAATGTCGGTCAATTATTGGAATATACAAACAAAGTTTCGCCTTGGATAACGGGTGTTGATAATAATCCGATCGCGGGTGCAATGGGATTAATTTTTTTGGGAATTTTAGCGCTTTGGATGAAGAAAAGAGCAGTAATAAAAGTAATTTAGATAGATTGTTACCTATCGCGATCGCCTGCTGCAAAAATTTGCGCTACTGTTAAATTTAATTCTCTAAACTGTGGGGATAATACTCGTTCGTTCCCTGTAAAACTGCCAACTTCGGTGTATATATTTTCACTCAATTCTAATACCAATACCGTTTGAGCAATGGGGTCTACTATCCAATATTCACGAATGCCACAATCTTGATATTGCGCTCTTTTAGCAATATAGTCTCTATTTCTTTGCAACTCTCCTGGACTGACGATTTCAACCACGAGTAGCGGAGGAGTCATCGAAAGACGAATGGTGTTACGTTTGGCTAATTGCTCGATATGTTCTTCTCGAAGGATGGTAAGGTCAGGATAGCGGTTTCTCGGTTCTCCTCTAACTTCGAGTTCTAACCCATGTCCTCGTACTCTTCTATATCCTAGTAATAAAGCGAATTGTAACAGCAGGAATGTTGCTATCTGAACATTTTCGCCTGATTCTGGCGGCACTTCGATTAATTCTCCATTAAATAGCTCATACAATTTATCGGTTCCATCGTCATAGGTCAAATATTCTTCAAAGCTTTGAAACTGATGTATTACCTCAATCATGCTGCTAACCCGCGATGCTTATCGTAAATTTACTACTGTAAAGACGCGATATATTGCCGAACTCCTGACTTCAAAAACTGATTACTGATTACTGATTACTGATTACTGATTATACGATCGCGTCCTTGTTTTTTAGCTTCATAAAGCGCGCGATCGGCTGTATTGATGAGTGTTTCAGACGAGAAGTTTTGAGGGGGAATTAGTACGCTTATTCCCATACTAAGAGTAACATATTCGCTAACTTGCGATCGCTTGTGAGAAATCTTTAACTCTCGAATGGCTATTTGAATGTTTTGGGCGATTTGTATGGCTCCTTTACTATTAGTATTGGGCAAAATAATGACAAATTCTTCTCCACCATAACGCGCTACTAAATCGGCTGGACGTTTAATTGTTTGGCTGAGTGCTTTCGCGACTTTTTGCAAGCAAATATCTCCGGCTGGATGACCGTAAGTATCGTTATAAGGTTTAAAATAATCGACATCGCCTAAAATAAGCGATAGCGGTTTTTGTTCTCGTCTCGCTCTTAGCCATTCTTTTGCCAAATATTCATTGAAGTAACGGCGATTGGCAACTTGAGTTAATTCATCAAAGTTAGCCAGATAATATAATTTTTCATTGACTTTTTGCAGATTTTGTTCTACTTTTTGGCGTTCTTGAATTTCTTGTTCGAGTTGGTTATTTTTTTGAACTAATTCTTGAGTTCTTTGTGTTACTTGATGTTCTAAATCTTGATTGTATTCTTGGAGTAGGCTATAAAGTTTCTTTCTTTCGGTAATATCTTGAAAAACTGCGATCGCATAAATAATATTACCTTCTCCATTGTAGATAGGTTTGGCCCAACTTTCTATCGGAATAATTTTATCTTCGCGATAAATTTCTATATTATCAACGCTTGTATCTTCTCCTTTTAAAGCAGCAAAAATCGGTAATTCTTTGAGGGGATAAAGTTGACTCGTTCCAGCTAAGTAGATTTGCTTTGCCAATTGCTCAAACTTTTGTTGGTATAATTCCTCACTCCCAAATAGCTCGACAGCTTTTTGATTTAAATAATAAAAACTTTCTTTCCCATCGATCGCAACGACTCCAACAGGCATCGCTTCTAAAAACTGAACTAGTTGTTGTTGATTTTCTAGTGCTAATTTGATGGTTTCTTGTTCGAGTTGCTTGAGTAAAAGATAAGTTCTTAATCGCGCCAGCAATTCATTTTTATCGATTGGTTTAGTCAGATAATCATTAGCACCCGCTTCTAAACCTAAAACCAAATCCTCAATTCTATTTTTAGCACTTAATAAAATAATTGGAAGGCGATCTGCTGAAAAGTTTTTACGAATTTCTCGCGTGACTTCATATCCTGTAATTCGAGGCATCATCACGTCTAATAATATGAGATCGGGATGATACCCATCTTCGATTAATGTTAATGCTTCTTCCCCATTACTTGCTTGAATAATTTTGTAGTTATATCGTGATAAATGATTGACTAAAACTTGAAGATTAACTGGTTCGTCATCAACTACCAAAATATTACAAGAAGATTTTTCGTTCAAATTTAAAGCTAGTTCTTTTGAGGTTTTAGAAGTAGCTAATACTGAAAAATTGATACTTTCTCTAAATGCTGGAACCGATAAAGTTTGCTCGATGGGAGCCGATGAAATTGGCAAAGTAAATGTAAATTTCGCTCCTTCATTTAATCGCGATTGGTCTTTGCCCACGCTACGCGATCGCGCAATAATCTCGCCTCCGTGCAATTCAACTAGTTTTTTAGTAATTGCTAGTCCTAATCCCGTTCCACCATATTCTCTCGATATCGATCCATCCGCTTGTTCAAAAGATTCAAAAATATAGTCTAATTTATCTTCTGGAATACCGATTCCAGTATCCGAAACAGTAATCGCAATAAAATCGGTACTATCGACTAATTTTGCCGTAACTGTCACCTCTCCAGAATGAGTGAATTTAATAGCATTTCCAACTAAATTATAAAAAATTTGTTGCAAGCGATTTTCATCGGCTTTTACTAGGGGTAAGTCATTGGAAATAGCATTGATTAACTGTAACTTTTTATCGCCAACAAGAGATTGACTTAGCGTTAAAACTATTTCGGCGATCGCTCTTAAATCGACAGGTTTTTGTTGTAGTTCGATATCTTGGTGACGCAGTTTAGAAAAGTCGAGAATATCGTTGACTAAATTAGCAAGTCGATAACCACTTTGAACGATAATACTGAGGTTTTTTGTTTGAAGTTCGGAAAGTTGCCCTGTTGTATTATCTAACATCGATTCGGCAATACCAACCATGCCATAAATTGGCGTGCGAAGTTCGTGAGAAGTGTTGGCGAGAAATTCATCTTTAAGGCTATCTAAACGCTGTAAATCTTTATTTTTTGTCTCCAAAGCAGCGAATGAATCTTTTAGCTGTTGCGCCATACTATTAAACGCTTTTGCTAACTCTCCGAGTTCGTCAGTACGGTTAGTTGGGACAAATTCATCTAAATTTCCTCGTGCAATATTCTTAGCGGCGGTATTTAAACGAAGAATGGGTTGCGTCACCCAACGCGCCGAAAAAATGCCGATTATTATAGCAACTGCCAATGCTCCCAAACATAATAAAATAGTTTTGCGAGTATTAGCCGTAATTTGAGCCATAAAGTCCGACTCAGGAATCGCTACGACAATTTTCCAGTCAAGATTTTCACTGTCTTTGAAAGGTAAAACTTGTAAAAAGTAAGGTCGATTGTCGATTTTAAAATCGAGTAAATGTAAATTATCATCGAGATCGCCTGGTTTGAAATAAGTTGTTAAATATCTCGCCGTTGCTTGCGTAACTCGGTTATTACTCTTTGTCGCTTTAAAAAGTCTTCTCTCTCCTTCAACTACCCAAAATGGCTTTTCGGTTGTCGAAGTTGCAATTAACGTACCATCGCGATCGATAATAAAAGCTTGTCCAGATTGTCCGATTTTGAGACGGCTTAAAAACTGTCCGATCCTTTCTAAACGAAAGGTCGCTTGCAAAATTCCCTGTAGTCTATCTTGTTCGTCATAAACAGGTTTACTGCTGCTGATGAGTAAAGTTGGTTCGTTGAAAGAAATAAACAGTGGAGTCCAAATTTCTTTTCCTGCTTTAACAGTTTGTTGGTAGGCTGAATGTTTGAGGAGACGATAAGAAATAATGCTTGTAGCAAGCGTAGTACGATCGCCCGATTCGTTAGTATTGTATGAGTAAAAACCATAATTAGTAGAGCGATCGGCAACATTAATTCTCATCAAACCATTATCTAACTGTTCGGCAGCGCGATATTCTCCCTTGACGTTACCGACACCGATATAAGTAATATTGGGATACTGTTGAACTTGTTGCCAAAGATATTTTTCCCACCCATCCAAATCTTGCATCGAAAAAAGTCCCAGTCTGACAGCATTAAGGTTAGTTTGATTGATTTGGTGGGGGATTTCTAAATAACCTCGAAGATTTTGTTCGATGCGATGACTTATCTCATCCATCAACCGAGTTGCTAAGTCTTCAACCGCTTTTTGTCCGTCTTTAAAAGAAAGATAGCCAACTAACCCTACCGTCCCCACGATTTGCAACACGAAAGGAACGATAAAAATAGTACGCAGGGGTAATTTGCTGAAAATTTTAGCCATTACGCGCTCGTATCTTTAACTTAGGGGCGATCGCGGTTTATTGCTGAGTTTATACTGAATCCTAACATAGACTAATCTTAAAAAAGGTTAATGCAACAAGGCAAGATAAATTATTTCGATTGCAACGAGCGATTTCTTAAATTCGCGATCGCGTTAAACTTTATATCTTATAGACGACAAATGCGATCGCGCTAACAAAATAATTTATGACTGTAATTTTGCATATTACCCCGCAAGAACAATGGCAAGTGGCGCAACACCAAGGCATTTATCGTGCGGATTCCCTCGATACAGAAGGCTTTATTCACTGTTCTACACCAAAACAAGTTATCAAAGTTGCCAACCATTTTTTCCCCCATCAAAAAGGGTTAGTTCTTCTGTCTATCGACTCCGATAAAGTAACTCCAGAAATTCGCTATGAAACCGTCGAAGTCAACGAACAATTTCCTCACATTTATGGCGAATTAAATCTCGATGCCGTCTTTGAAGTTATCGAATTTGAACCTGGGGAAGATGGCTTTTTTAATTTACCAGCCAATCTACAAAAATCCGTGTAATTACGGAGATCGCTTTTGTGGGCACCCAATTTAAAATTCTAATGTATACTTATATGTTCTCTTGGAACTCGGATGAATTGGGCCACCAACGTGCAGATTAAACCAATCAATACCGAACCGATGCCAGTCGTACAAACCTGGGAATTAGGCAAAATCTATCGCACTGGTTTCTGGCTCGATCGAAAGATAGAATCCCTCAAAAGCTGCTCCCTGACCGTTTATGAGGGAGAAACCTTCGGCTTGCTCGGGCCTAACGGTGCGGGTAAAACAACGCTATTGAAGACGCTGCTAGGTATCGTTAGACCCACGTTTGGAAGAGCCGTGTTGCTAGGTCGTCCCATTGGCGATCGCACGGTCAAACAACGCATCGGCTATCTTCCCGAAAATGCTTATTACTACGACTATCTAACGGGTTGGGAGTTCTTGCAGTTTGCGGCGGGAATCTTTCAAATCCCTGCATCGGTGCAGAAACAACGCATTCCCGAACTCCTCGATCTCGTAGGATTAGAGCGAAAAACGGCTCGTAAAAAGCAACTGAGGCAGTATTCTAAAGGAATGCTGCAACGCATTGGTATGGCACAAGCATTGATTAACGATCCCGAATTAGTTTTTTTGGACGAACCGATGTCAGGACTCGATCCGATGGGACGCTATCAAGTCAGGGAAATCATTTTATCTCTTAAAAAACAGGGAAAAACCATCTTTTTCAACTCTCACGTATTATCGGATGTCGAGCAAATCTGCGATCGCATTGCTATCCTTGCTAGAGGGGAGTTGATTTGTATGGGTTCTCTCGAAGAGATTTTAGGGAGAGCAGATATTTATCAAGTCGTCGTCAGAGGCGGCGAACAGAAACAACTCGAACAATGGATAGATGAGCTACGCTGGGAAGATAATTGCTGGCACGGTCATCTCAAAGGCAATCCTCAAGAATTTTTAATGGCGATCGATAAAATGAACGCTCAAGTAATTAGTATGAACTTAGCACGCGCCTCCCTAGAAGAATTTTTTATCCGTCAGTTGCGCGAGAGAGGGATTACTTCGAGTCAGTAGTTCGGGAGTTCGGGAGTAAATGTTCTCCCTAGTTCCATACTTCCAACTTCAAATATGGCGAACTTCTTCAAGAAATCTTCGTCTATGCGATCGAGGATAAGAGTTAACAGTCAATTATTGATAACTGATAACTGATAACTGATAACTGATTTAAGGTGTTGCCTGTTAAACTCAGAATGTCTGTATTAATTGCAAATCGAGAAACTATGCACAATCCCTCATTACGTCAAGAACCTCGTTACGAACCCGCAGCAGTCATTCCGCTAAAGAAAGATTCTTCGTTAATCGATTGGCTAGAAGCTACAAATCGCCTCATTAAGCGCGAAGTCGTCGAAGAGATACCAGAAGTCTCTTCAGATGACGAATTAGACATTACTGGGTTGATGGAGATCGATGACGATCTTTATGATGATGATGACGATTCGCTCGATTTGGATCTCGATGAAGACTAATTCTCATTCGTCTTAATTGCCTTTAAATTATTTTTTAGTGTTATTGGGTGTGAGTTAGTTGTGGACGCAAAAGTATCTTTACCATCCCTAAACAAACCGTCAGGAACGAGTCTATTAATCTTGCTGACTGTTTTATTATTTTTGTTAGCGATCGCATGCGCGCAAGTAGCAGGTCAGTTTCCCGAAGGCAGCTTTAGGATGCTTCTTCCTTTAGGAATCAGCGCCGCGATCGCGGCAGCACTCGGCTATGCTATCGTTCCCGTATTGCGATCGCTAAAAGCGGGTCAGGTAATCCAAGAAGACGGGCCGCAAACCCACCTCAAAAAAGCAGGAACGCCGACGATGGGGGGGATATTTTTCGTACCCGTAGCGGTTGTTATTGCCGTTATTTGGTCGGGATTCAATCGAGAGGCGATCGCCGTTTCTTGCGTTACCCTCGCTCATTTGGCGATCGGTTGGTATGATGATTGGCAAATCTTGCGTCAGAGATCTAATAAAGGTATTTCTCCACGCATGAAACTAACTTTACAGATTGGCATCGCCGTTCTTTTTTGTGTGTGGGCGCTATGGACTCAACCCGCTACAATTACCAACCTAGCTTTCCCAGGCAATATTATTTTGCCATTGGGATTGCTGTTTTGGCCGCTAGCGGGATTTTCTATGGTCGCCGAGAGTAATGCTACCAACCTTACCGATGGGGTTGACGGACTTGCTGCTGGAACTAGCGCGATCGCTTTTCTGGGATTAGGGGCACTTGCTGCGCCTACTTCCGTTGCTTTAGCGATCTTTTGCGTCTGTATGAGTGGAGGCTGTTTGGGGTTCGTCGTTCACAACCGCAATCCAGCTAAAGTTTTTATGGGAGATACGGGTTCTCTAGCATTAGGAGGGGCACTTGCAGCAGTGGCGATTCTCAGCAACAATCTGTGGGGACTGTTGATTGTAAGCGGAATTTTTTTGCTCGAATCTCTCTCGGTCATCGCCCAGGTAAGTTACTATAAAGCCACCAAAAGCCCTGATGGTAAAGGAAAACGATTATTAAAAATGGCTCCGATTCACCATCATCTAGAACTCAGTGGTTGGTCGGAAACTCAAATCGTCGGCGCTTTTTATTTAATTAATGCCGGACTCAGCTTATTAGCAGTTGTTCTGGCTTAATTGGCAGTAAATTGCAAGTTGGTGAAGCATAAAATAATTGTAGGGGGTGCAAGCCTTGCTCCCCTTAACGATCGCTTTAACAGCAAATCAGTTAACTGATAACTGATAACTGATAACTGATTTATGCTCCCGTTCTAAATAGCATCACATCTCCTTCTTGTACGACATATTCTTTCCCTTCGCTGCGAACTAAACCTTTTTCTTTAGCTGCTGTCATACTTCCCGATACTACTAAATCTTTGTAAGCGATCGTTTCTGCACGGATGAACTTTTTCTCAAAATCTGTGTGAATTACCCCTGCTGCTTGCGGTGCTTTCATCCCCGAAAGAATCGTCCAAGCACGAGTTTCTTGAGGCCCGGTCGTTAAATAAGTCCGCAAGCCTAACAGTTCGTAAGTGGCTTTAATTAACGATTTTAAACCGCCTTCTTCGACACCAAGAGAAGCGAGAAAATCTGCTTTTTCTTCTTCAGAGAGTTCGATTAATTCGGATTCAACTTGCGCAGAAACGATCGCGACTTTAGACCCTTCAGCAGCGGCGAGTTGTCTGACTTGTTCTACCCATTGATTCCCCTGTGCTAAATCCTCTTCCGAAACATTAGCCGCATAAATAATTGGTTTTCCCGTCAGCAATCCCAAGGATTTGATGGATTCTGCTTCTTCTTCGCTTAGATCGACTAAACGCGCGGGTTTACCTTCATTTAATGCCACACTCAGCTTTTCTAAGGCTCCTAGTTCGATTTGCGCATCTTTGTTATTCTTAGCTTGTTTGCGAGTGCGATCGATGCGGCGTTCTACCTGCGCCAAATCTGCTAATGCTAGTTCTAGATTAATGATTTCGATATCTCGCAGGGGATCGATAGAACCGGAAACGTGAATGATATCGTCGTTTTCAAAACAACGAACCACATGGACGATCGCGTCTACTTCTCGAATATTAGCAAGAAATTGATTGCCCAAGCCTTCGCCTTTGCTAGCACCTTTGACTAAACCTGCAATATCGACAAATTCTATGCGCGTCGGCACTATTTTTTCGGAGTTAGAGAGTTTTGCTAGCACGTCTAAACGTTCGTCGGGAACCGAGACAACCCCGACATTAGGTTCGATAGTACAAAAGGGAAAGTTAGCTGCCTCAGCTTTGGCATTGGCAACCAAGGCATTAAATAAGGTGGATTTACCAACGTTGGGAAGTCCGACAATTCCTGCTCTGAGCATAGCGAGTTAACAATAGTTAATTAGTCAATATCTTGTTTAGAGTAGCGCGAATTCTACCTGATTGCGATCGAGTCATTCGATTTTGGATTTACGATTTTGGATGAAAGGATTGACCTCTCCGAGTATTGAAGAGGCTTCTTTAAAGTAAGCAATCATCATTCTTAACAGCACGGCTATTTTCATAGCCGAGTTGCGTTTCCGCCCCGCATTTTTAAATCGGGCGGAAACGCTCGCGGACTTAGATGGTGTCAATCGCTATGAAAACAAGAAGGAAGTATCTGGACTCCAAATAACATCTCTGTTTCTGTTATCGATGAACTGGTTGGGTGCTTCAGCGATATTAGTCGGGTCGTAGCGCCAACGTCCGATTTGTCCGGTGAGCAGGTTGGCAAAGTATAAGTTCGAGTCTGCCCCAGTAGACATTTGCACGATTCCCGATATACCAGTGGCAAAAGTATTGACGGATTCAACATTTCCTGAATCGTCAAAGCTCAAATACCTGACCGTATTATCGCCAAAATCGCTAAAGAACAGCCCATCTTGATAAATTTCAGGAAAACTCGTTCCTGTATAAAAATCGCCCATAATAATTGCCACCGCACCGTCAGCATGAGCGCGAGCATAGATGGCGGGAGTTACAGGTTGTCCGCTTGCATAGAACGCTTGAGCTTCTGGAAGGTCTGAGTATCCCCCTCGACGAATACTCTCTCGATTCCCTCCTTCAAAGTAAGGCCAGCCAAAGTTTACCCCGCGACCCGTATTAACTTCTTCCCACTCCGTCCAACCGACATCGCCGATAAAGGGTTCGTTGGTGTCGCGATTGATGGTGAAGCGGAAAGGATTGCGCAAACCATAGCTATATACTTTGGAGCGATTGCTATCGGGGTCGCCGTTGAAGAAAGGATTGCTCGATAAACCATCTCCAGTAATCGGGTCGATACGCAAGATTTTGCCCGACAGATTATCGAGATCTTGAACGCGCACGGTTCTGGGATCGACGGCGTTATAAGAAGTGCCATCGCCGTTGCTGACATATAGCGATCCATCCGTCCCAAAGCGGAGAGCGCCTATAGTATGAGATTCGCTATCGGTGGTGAGATAGTCTTGAATGTTCTCTCCTTCTGGCGTAATTCCCGATGGGGGAATGGTTAAATCGTTAGTGCTGTTGCCATCGGGTCGGCTAGTATTTGCCCAGGTGCTATTGGTTCCTAAGATAACTACTTCGCTACCAGGAACTGCTGTCGTAAAGTTAGTACTGGCATCGGCAGTAACGCGAATGACGCGAGACGGACGATTTCCAGCCCCGTCGCGAGCAGCTAAACCCGTGCCTTGAGAGGCTTCTGGCGGGTCGTAGGTATAGGCGAGGTAGATGTAGGGATTGTTGGCAAAGTCGGGATGCACGGCAATTCCGAGCAAACCGCGATCGCGCACGTTATTAACTTCGGCAGAAATATCGATAAAAGGAGTCGAGAGCAAGTTGCCATTTTCGACGACGCGCACTACGCCATTTTTTTGCGCGACATACATCCGCTGACCGTCTGGCGACCAATCGAAAGCGGTAGGACTGGTCAATCCAGAGGCAAATGTCTCGACAATAAACGTACCGGAATCATCATCGGCGATACTGACATCGACGTTTCGCAAACTAAAACTACTAAATGATGGATCGTCGCTAGTAACGGTATGAGTAATCGTACCAGTATGATTTCCTTCTTGGAGTGCGTCATCGACAGCCGAGACAGTTACCGTTTGCGCTACATTCCAATTATCCGGCGTAAATGTTAGCGTCGATACATTAGTTGTCACCTGAGAGTTGGGGTTAATTGCGATCGCGACATTAGCTGTCGGCTGACGGCTCAAAACGATGCTGTAGCTGTCGCTAGCGCCTCCTTCGGTAACTTGAGTAGTGCCATCGGATTCACTTAAGAGGACGGGATCGACAGGCGTATCGTCATCTGTAATATCGATACTGGCAGTTCTGGGCGCACCTAAAGACCCATTTCCTCCAACATTATCGATAACAAAGTTAAAATTTTCGTCTCCTTCGACCGAGGTGTCGTTAAGGATAGAAATGGTTACATCTTTACTCGTTTCGCCAGGAGCAAAGGTTAGGGTTCCGCTTACTGCTGTATAGTCGCTTCCTGCTGTCGCAGTTGCATCAACAGTATTGTAGTCTACCGATACGGTTTCATCAGTTCCGCCAGTCCTTAAAACAGTTACGGTAACGGTTCCTGCTGCTTCATTGATGCTATAGTCATTGGCACTCAAAGCAAGAACGCTAGGATCGGCAACGACAGGAACCAATTCGATGTAATCGACTCGTGCGTATTCAAAGCCATTTGCTCGACCCCTTATCGTAAAGGTGTCGCCTTGGTTAACTGATAGATTAGTAGCAATGGTTCTCGTCGTAAAGGTGGTTGCATCGGGTACACTACTACCTAAGTTCTGACCCAAACTCCAAGAATCCAAGATTGTACCGTTTTGTCTGACTCTTAAGCTAGCAACGCCATCGTTTTCGTCATAGTAACCGATAACTACGTTATAACTGCCGCTATCTCCAGCGAACTGAAAAGTTGCCTCTCCTGTGTTACTTCCAAAAATCGGAAGACCAATCATTTGACCTCCAGAGGCGGAACTATTCGATGCTACGCCATAAGTCCTCAGTGTCATCGATTCAGCTTCGACTCGAATATTGAGAACCCCGTTGTATGCCTGCATTGACTGAGGCGAAAATGCCAAAGTCGATTCTATTTCCCCTGTAGATCTCTCTAGTTCCCAGTCCCCCCCAAGTCGAGCGTTTCCCGTCGGATCGACAGATGCGGCGATATCTGCACCTGTGAGGTAACTAAGTTGTTCGATAAAAGTGTTTCCCTTGTCTCCTGCGGCAACATTGCACCCATAAAGAAGAATATCGGCATTAGGAGAGAGTGCTTGCGTCCAGCTTCCAAGTACACTCTTATAATCATCTAAGTTATCTAAACTCAGTTGCGCCATTCCTAAATAAAGATTGGCTGCGCTTCCGTGAGAGACAATATGAATGCTAGAGATGTTTTTGCGTTCTTTTAAAACTTCTGTAATTTGTTGAATGCCATTGCTATTTGCATCCAAAACGATGATTTCAGATCCTTCTATCGGCGTACTTAAACTTTGATAGTCTTCTACAGAGGGATCGATAAAGATAATTTTGCTTTGCGGTTCTCTAAAAAGATCGTCAACTAACTCGTTAGATGAATCTTTAGATTCAGATTTTTGGGCAAAAGTATCTATCTCTTCCCGAACAATTGAAGAGTCGGCAAACAAAGCGCTCATCTTTTTATCCTCAGATCGCGAATTGCGATTGTAATTAATAAAAATTGGTGAGAAAAACTATCGTAATTTTAATCTTACTTATTCGCTCGCGATCGCAATGTCGCACAAAATCTATCTTTTGGATGATTGATTATTTAATTGAAATATACTAAAAAAATAAACTTTAAATATAAAAGCTCAAAAGCCAGTCTTTGTTAAGGCTTATTAGCATACAAATAAGTAAATTATCTTTTTTTAATTAGTAAGATAATTTTTTTACTTTTGCGATCGCAAATTTAATTAGGAAAATAAGTAAAAAAAAATTAACAAATAAACTTTTGTATATTTAACTCTACAATCCCATTTATTTAAATATTTTAAAATTTAATATATATATTTAGATAAAATAAAAAAATGTCGTAAAT
>JALOOL010000324.1 GCA_025454425.1 Hydrococcus sp. Prado102
AAGTTTCGTCATTTAATAAATATGGTTTAAGATCGAAGTTATTGCCAATTTTGTATTCTTTAAAAGGAAATGGCTGATTTTCCCAATCCAGACCTTTATTTTTAGAAGCAATTGTTTCTGGATGGTATTTAGTACGCTCGTGGTAATGAGTTGAGATCGATTCTTGCGATTTAGCCATAAAAATAGCGGGGATTTTCTTAAGGTTCTCTGACAGGTATAGCAGTTTTCTTTTTGATGCGGTACATGGCTTATAGTAAAGAGGCTGAAGTTAGATGTTCCTCACTGATATAATCATTGCTCTATAACCTATTTTTTGCTACCAGAAATATACGCTCTAACAATTTTTATTCTTGTTAATTCTGCCTCTCTATCTCACTTCTATTAGTCTAGTCAAATTCGGGTCGTTTATCAATCCTGAGACGTTTATATAGAAAGCGATCGCTTAAGAATTTTTTCATAACAATTTGGAAATCTAGCCGATTTGGTCGATTAACTTCAATTTGCTATAATTTTACCTGACGAAACTTAAAATTCAATTATGCTACTGGAATTAAGAAAATTAAATATCCCCCCAGGCGATCGCATTTTATTAACCGATATCTCTTGGCAAGAATACGAACAAATTTTAGAAGAATTAGGAGAACATCGAGCAGCGAAACTTTCCTATAGCAATGGCATTTTAGAAATTATGACTCCTTTATTTATTCATGAGAATGCTACAGCTTTGATAGGGGATTTTGTTAAAATATTACTCGACGAACTAGACATAGATTATGAACTTTCTCGTTCTACCACCTTCAAAAATAGACAAATGAATCAAGGCGTAGAACCAGATGAATCATTCTATATAAAAAATTGTTTGGCAATCAGGGGAAAAGAAAGAATAGATTTAACTATCGATCCGCCTCCAGATTTGGCAATTGAAATAGATATTACTTCCCGAATTCAATTAGATAACTATCGATTATTAGGTGTCCCCGAACTGTGGCGATATAACGGCAAACGATTACAAATTAATATTTTACAAGACGATAGATATATTGAATCTCAAGTTAGTTCAATCTTTCCCGATCTTGAGCTAATAAGGGAAATTCCTCAACGACTCGAACAAAGCAAACAAATTGGTAGTGCTAGGATTTTAAAAGAATTTCGTATTTGGGTGAAAAAAGTAATCCGATAAAATTTGTCAGCTAATAGTTTAAAATTTTCTATTAATTACTATTAATATTCGATTGGTTTTTAGTTAGCGATCGCATTAATCAGTGACCAGTGACCTGTTACCAGTTATCAGTGGTAGATATTCCTCCTAATCCCCTTTCCTCCAGCGAAGCTTTTCCTTTGTCTCCCTTGTCTTCCTTGTCTCTCACATTTTTCTGTTGCTCGTTCCCTCTTTCCTCTGACGAGATAAAATTATTAGAGACTCAAATCGAATGTATGGACGCGCTACAAGACAAAATTACAGTTCGCGGTGTCGAACACTATTATGAATGGATTCGCGATCCTCAAAGCGATCGCGCCAAACCTATAATGGTATTTATTCATGGTTGGTGCGGTTCGTCGCGCTATTGGAGAAGTACGGCACTAGCACTTTGCGATCGCTTTGATTGTTTGCTATACGATCTTAGAGGGTTCGGACGTTCTCGTCTCCCACAATCCTCATCCGATTCGTCTTTAACGCTGAGTTACGAACTCGATGAATATGCTGAGGATTTAGCCATTTTACTCGATGCCTTGGGAATCGAGAAAATTTATCTTAACAGCCACTCGATGGGTGCATCGGTAGGTACTTTTTTTCTAACGTTATATCCCGAACGAGTAGAAAAAGCAATTTTAACGTGTAATGGCATCTTTGAATACGACGAAAAAGCGTTTGCTGCTTTTTATAAATTTGGCGGTTATGTTGTAAAATTTCGCTATCGATGGTTTCTCAACATACCATTTTCAGATCGTTTATTTATGGCACGATTTTTACATCGTCCAATTGAAAAACAATATAGACAAGCTTTTTTAGAAGATTTTTTAATCGCAGATTACGAAGCTGCTATGGGAACAATTTATACTTCTGTTAGCAAAAAAGCCGTGGAAGTTATGCCACAAAAATTTGCACGAATAAACGTACCGACTTTGTTAATTTCTGGAGAAAAAGATATCATTATTCCTGCCGAAATGGGTCGTCAAGCGGCAGAGTTAAACCCGAATCTCGAATATGTTGTCATCCCTCAAACCGCTCATTTTCCCATGTTGGAAGATGCCGAAACTTATTTATCAAAAGTGCAAGAATTTTTAGAAAAATAAGCTTTTTTTTGCTCGAACCTATTAAACCGACTTCTTATATTAGCCAAGGAATTAATTCCTTGGTGAATAAATTGAGCATGAAACCGCCTTAATATTAAGACTTACGCACATAAATAACCAGCTTGCACCTTAAAATTTTAGATTTTCCCAGTCACCAGTCACCAATCCCCATTCAAATAAATTTCTGCCAATCTGCCTACTTTGCCTATGAAAGTAATGTTATCGTGCCATTAGCTCTAACCTAGATAATAGGGAATAAAAGCCGATGAATGCCGATACATTATCAGAGTTTAACTTGCAATCTTTAGTTGAGAGTGCCGTCGAGAAACAGCAACTAGGTCAATTAAAAGAAGCAGAATCTATATATAAACTAATCGTCGAAATCTTGCCCGATATTGAAACGGAAACCGAGCAAGACTCCTTAGAAAACCAAGATAATAAAATAGCAATTATCGTTAATTTGGGAACGGTTCTACGCCAACAAGGTAAGCTAGAAGAAGCCGCCCAAACCTATCGACAAGCGATCGCGCTCGATCCTAACTGTGCTGAAGCTTATAATAACTTGGGCAGTACTCTAGACAGTCAAGGTAAATTTAAAGAAGCGATCGCAGCTTACGAAAACGCAATAAGTATTAAACCCGATTCTGCTGGAGTTTATAATAATTTAGGGAATGCCCTTCAAGAACAAAACGATTTAGAAAACGCGATCGCAGCTTACGAAAACGCAATCGCGATTAATCCCGACCTTGCGGAAGCTCATTATAATTTAGGCAATATTTTTCACTCACAGGGTAAGTTAGAAGCAGCAATCGAATCCTATCAACAAACCCTCAGATGCAATCCCGACTTCGAGCAAGCTAAATTTGGGATTTGTATCGCGCAATTACCTGTCATCTATGCAACATCCGACGAAATTCACCTCAGACGCAATAACTATCAACATCATCTACAAAATTTAGCGCACCACTATCAAGAAGCGGGACGGGAAAAACAAGCGAAAGCAGCAGATGCAGTCGGTTCTTTGCAACCTTTTTTCTTAGCTTATCAAGGATTGTGCGATCGCGATTTACAGCAGATTTACGGCGAAACCATCTGTCAGTTAATGGCAACTCGCTATCCTCAATGGAGTAAACCGATTGCACTGTCTCCCTTAGAACCTAACGAAAAAATTCGAGTTGGGGTTTTTTCGGGATATTTTCACAATCATTCGGTTTGGAAAATTCCCGTCAAAGGATGGGTGCAAAACTTAGATAGAAGTAAATTTGAATTATTTGGTTATTATACCGATACTAAACGCGATCGCGAAACAGTTATTGCCCAAAGAGCTTTCGATAAATTTACTCAAGCATCTTTACCCGTAGAAAATTGGTGCGAAACGATTGCTAAAGACAAATTACACGTCTTGATTTTTCCTGAATTTGGCATGAATCCAATAAGCGTCCAGTTGGGTTGCTTAAGACTTGCACCCATCCAAATTACCTCTTGGGGACATCCAGATACAAGCGGAATGCCAACCATCGATTATTATCTAAGCAGCGATTTAATGGAGCCAGATAATGCGATCGAACATTACACTGAAAAGTTAGTAAGATTGCCCAATTTATCTATTCATTACACGCCTTTACCCGTTGCAACCCAAAGACAAACTAAACAAGATATCGGCATCGAAAACGATGAAGTCATGTTTTGGTGCTGTCAATCGCTTTATAAATATTTGCCACAACACGATGATATCTTCCCCAGAATCGCCAAAGCGGTTGGTCAGTGCAAATTTGTCTTTATCGAATACATTCAAGGAAACCACGTTACCGAGCGATTTAAAGAGCGTTTAAGCAATGCTTTTGGCTCATTTAGATTAGATTATCGCGATTACTGCTTATTTTTGCCTCGTTTGGAAGCAGGAACCTTTGCTGGCGTTGCCGCGATCGCAGATATCCTTTTGGATAGTATAGGTTGGTCGGGATGCAACTCTACTTTAGAATCGATCGCGCACGATATTCCCGTCGTTACTTTATCTGGCGATTTGATGCGAGGACGGCATACCACAGCAATCCTCAAGATGATGGACATACAAGAAACGAGCGCGTCGAATAAAGAGGATTACATTAATATTGCCGCGCGTTTGGGACGAGATCCCCAATATCGCCAAGAAATGGCTCGTCAAATCGCGGACAATAAATACAAGTTATACGGCGATTTGCAACCGATTATCGCTTTGGAGAACTTTTTATTAACAGCAGTGCATAAAAAAGTACTTCAACTTGCCGTCCAATATCATCGCAGCGATCGCTTAACCGAAGCACAACAAACCTATCATAAAATTCTACAACGCCAACCAGACGAACCCGAAGCTTTATATGGTTTAGGCGTACTGAGCAATCAAATTGGCGATCGCGATAAAGCAGAACAAATATTTACAGATATCCTTAAAATACAGCCTAAATCTGTAAAAACGTTAGTTAGTATGGGTAATTTACAACAAGCGTTCGGAAAATTAACTGAATCAGTGGAATTTTACCAAAAAGCCTTAAGCGTGCAACCAAATGCAGTTCTCATTTATAACAACCTGGGTTACGTACTGCAACAACAAGGAAAATTAGATAATGCGATCGCTTGCTATCAAAAAGCACTGCAACTACAGCCTAACTTAGTTGAGGCGGAGGTGAATTTAGCCAACGCTCTTTTTATCAAAGGCGAGTTACCTTTTGAAAGACAAACGCACTACGCAGCATTAAACGCCAAACTCGGATTTACCCAACATCAACAAGGAAATGTCGCCACAGCACTTGAATGCTACCGACAAGCACTTGCCATGCAACCCGACTTAGGAGAAGTGTATTATCATTCGGGTATTGCTCTCGAACAACAAAACCAACTAGAAGATGCGATCGCCTGCTATAAAAAAGCGATCGAACTCAATTGTAACTGTGGCGAAGCTTACTATCGCATAGGAACGATTTATCAAGAGCAAAACCGATTATTAGAAGCAATATCGTCTTATAAAAAAGGATTAACGCTAATTAATCCCCATTACGCGCGAGCAATCGAATCGGGGACTACTCAAAAAGCACGAGTAACGCCGCAGTTTCCTCATAGGGATTTTCGCCCCCCTAGCCCCCCAAATCTGGGGGGAAAATCTCAAAATCCCCCAAGCTTGGGGGATTTAGGGGGCTGTCATGCGATCTATTCAACTGAAAATTGCGATCGCGCAGAAGTTGTTATTGGAGAGTATCAGTTTCCAGCGATTCCTTCAGTATCGAATAGCAACGAAAAAAGACCTTTCTGGAGTGTCGTCATTCCAGTGCATAATCGCACTCAATACATTCTCGAATGTTTAGCAAGCGTACTAGCTCAATGGACTGGCGAAGAGGATATGGAAATTATAGTCATCGACGATGCCAGTACGTCCCCAATTTTTGAGTTAGTAAAAGCGATTGGTGCAGGAATCGTCCGTTACTATCGCAATCCACAAAATCTCAAACAAGCAGGGACTTGGAATGCAGGCATTTCCCTCAGTCGAGGACAGTGGATTCATCTGCTTCACGATGACGATTATGTCCTACCTGGCTTTTATTCGCAGCTAAAACAGAGTCTAGAAGGATGTACGGAGTCGATAGGAGCCGCTTGTACGGGGTATGAAAATATCAACGAGCGGGGAGTCGCGACCTTATCCAAACAACTCTACGGCACGTATAAAGGCATTGCAGAGAACTTTCTAGAGCTAGTTGGCATAACCAATCCTCTAAATCCTCCAGCGGTAGTTATTCGTCGGACAACTTACGAACGTTTGGGAGGGTATCATCCCGATTTTACCTTCCTTCCCGACTGGGAAATGTACAAACGCATTGCTGCTTATTATGACTGGTGGAACGAACCCGATATTTTAGTTCGCTATCGCCAGCATTCCCAGAGTATGACGGCGAAACGCTTATCTAATGATTCGCCAATGGATTCTATACGCCGCGCGATCGCAATTTCCGAAAGCTATCTTCCCGCTAATTCTTGCGCGCAAATAACTGCACGATCTCGCAACTACTATTTTCAATGGTGTTTGGAACGTGCTGAAATTCTTCTGGAAGCTGGTAATCTTTCTGAAGCTTTTCGCGTCATCCAAGACGCACTCAAATGCGATCGCTCTTCTGAAGCAGTACGCGAGTTACTTGTATGGTTAACCCAAGACAATATAACTCCCATACAAGATGAGATTGTCTTAAAGTTACTCTCCTAGCTGCGCACCTATTTATTCTCTCTCCTTAGCTTTTAACAGCCCTGGAACAGCCCGCCAGGGTTTTTTCATAAAGATTTTCAGATTACACCAATTTGAAAAAAGGATGCGACAGATCGATTTCCAGAATCCAGATTTAAAAAGGGTTTCCGAATCCTTTCATCCTTTCATCCAAAATGGTATTACGTCCGCCCAATCAAGTAACGATGGGTAGAGGCGAACGATCGTTCGTCCCTATCAGATGTAGCGAGTCTAAATGAATCATGAATATTGTAGTGCGAGTATCTTGCTCGCGAGTCTCCTTCGAGGTTTTCTTCGCGATCGCAAGTGGCGTTTGAAGAAAGAAATCTCATATCCTCAAGACTTTGTTGGGTTACCCTACAAGAACTTGCTACGTTCCCTCAAACGCCACGTGCAGAAGACGGAGGGAACCTCGACGGACGGATGGCGCTCAATGGGCGGAAATAATTCCGCCCCCGCGCCTCCTCAAATGATTGGGCGCTTTTTATGCCGAAGTAATTCGGCATCCGCGCCTCCCCAACCTACTTTTACTGCCTCATTAATTTGAGAAATGCCATTTTCTATAAAGTACATAAAACCTTCAAAACTCGGTTTTATATTAAGTTTATCAAAATGCGTTTTTTTAAAATAAATTAAGTGCCAAATTGGCAACCGATCGATTATTAGATTTCCTATATTAGTTATATAAACAAACAGTCAATTTCAAACGACTTCACGGAGGAACAACTCATGATTATTTCAGATCTTAACTACATCGAAACCATCGCTGAAGATACCAATATTGAAGGTGCTGGCGAAGCTTTATTCGATGAAGCATTCTCTTTAGATGTTAACGCTCAACGTAAAGCTTTTGCTAACGTTCTTCAAGCAATAAAAGTTAACGCTGACGCATATAAAACAATCAACTTCATCAAATCTGTTAAAGTCGAGGCTTACGTATAATTCGACTCAAAATGAGGTGAAAATAACGCCGACAGGAAATGAAGCTAACAAAAACTCAGCGCGCAAAGTATTTGTTAAGCTTCCCTCCTGGAAGGTGACAAAAAACACCTACATCGCCCAGGAGGGAACTGCTAGATCTCTGTATTCATATACTCTAGCGGTTCCTTTTTCTATTTGTTTTGATTGGGATTTGAGGATGATTAGCTATGAAGATCGCAGATTTGAATTTTCTAGATAGCATAGCGGAAAAGGCAGGATTGATAGTAGGAGGAACTGCTGTAGACGAGCAACTTGGTTCCTTATTTAAAGAACTTAAATCGTTAACTGGAGAAACAGTTGGCGTTCTCAATACTGCCTTTAACGTATCTGCAAATGGAACCAATAAAGCCACTACAGATACTCAAGTAAACTCTAGTGGTAATACTCAGGGTCAAGTCAAATTCATTTATTCAACAACAACAAGTGCATTTGCCTCAACGCCAGGGAGTTAAACGAATAAAGCTTGTCTATAAACAACAAGTTTTTAGCGCGATGGGGGGAGAAAATCTTACTCATTTTTTACTTTATCTTGAGTAGATAATTTACCAATGATTTTTTAAAATAATCGAAAAAATCAATGCCAAAATGGCAACTATCCTCCCGTCTTTTTTGATTAAAATAGACTCAACAACTAAAATAAAATATCTCAAAAACTAAGGAGAGCAAACCTATGAATATTATCGATTTAGAGCATTTAGAAATCGTTTCCCAAACCAACGAAATTCAAGGAGCAGAAGGCATCGGAATAGATATCAACGATATACTTGGCAGGGCTTTTTCTGGGATTAAAATTAAGTCGCTGGCTACTGGAACGTTTGGGGCTTTTGCTGGTGGCGGGCCGAAAATTCTAGTTGCTTCGAGTCCAAATAATTCGAGC
>JALOOL010000325.1 GCA_025454425.1 Hydrococcus sp. Prado102
CCAGGGACTCTGGAAAAGCAAGAAATTGTCTCTCAAGTCGTACTGTCGGGGGCTATGTGCCTAGATAAGTGGCGTATGGGGGGAGAAATGCCCAATCGCAAGGTTGGGAAGCCCACGCTATATTGCGCCAGCAATTAGCGTTGGGAGGATGTCACGTAGTGCGGTTGGCAGTATATGTATACTATCCGCATTAGCGATCGTAATTTATCTGCTCTTTAGGTTTTATCCTTAAAGTAATGAAACCCTACACTAAAAAAGATTTGATGGGTTTCGCGATCGCTTAACCCATCCTACTTAATTGAAAAAATAATGATAATTAATTAAGCGGACTTGAGATAACATTATTGGCAGGCAAGTTCTTGGCAGTTCTCAATCGAGTAAATAATTTTTACAAAAACTGACATCTTGCATAAAAGGAAAAGTTTTTCCTGAGTAACTTTCAGAAGCTCAAAATCAAAATCTAAAAAATGAGAGGCACTCAGTCAATTGTTATCAATTTAGGGAGTGGCAATTTAGATCGTGGATTCCAGTCCGTAACCGCACAAATTTGGACGCAAGAAAATCCATACCCAGAGCAATTTACTGGCTCTCTCAGCGCCGCACCTCATTTAATCTCGCTCTATCGCCGTTGGCAAGCCATTTATCAAGCCCTCTGTAGCCGCCTGGTAATGCTTTCTCCCGCCATAGAAGAGGATGACGAACTCGAAATCGAGGACGGGGGAATTACTCAAGTTTCTCACGTTAGCTTTGATGAAGTCTGTCAAACCTTACAAAAAAGCTTCAATACTTGGCTCAACTGCGAAGAATTTCTCAAAATCGATCGCCAACTGCGATCGCACTGCAACCGCTCAGACACGATTCGAGTCATTATTGAAACTGACGATGACTTAGTAAAACGCTTACCCTGGCATCGCTGGGATTTTGTTAAAGATTATCCCGCCTCAGAAGTCGCACTCAGCAAACCGGAGTACAAGCGAAAGAACGCTTTTCCAACTAGAATTTTTCGGCAAAACATCAGAATTTTAGCGATTTTGGGCAATAGCCAAGATATTGATGTCGAAGGCGAGAGAAAGTTTCTCGACAGCTTAAAGGATGCCCAAACCGAATTTCTCGTCAAACCATCGCGCTTAGAATTTGACAGGCAGCTTTGGGACTCTCAAGGATGGGATATCCTCTTTTTTGCAGGTCACAGTCAAAGCGAGGGAGAAACGGGGCGAATTTATATTAATGAGAATGACAAAAACAACAGTTTGACCGTCGAACATTTAGAAGAAGCCCTCACCGAAGCGATCGCGAATGGATTAAAACTGGCAATTTTCAACTCTTGCGACGGGTTAGGACTGGCAAATGCCCTCTCAAAAATAAATATTCCCGTCGTCATTGTCATGCGGGAACCCGTACCCAATCGAGTAGCACAGGAATTTTTTAACTATTTTCTCGAAGCTTTTGCTATCGAGCGGCGATCGCTTCCTTTGGCAGTGCGGCAAGCGAGAAGGAAGTTACAAGCATTAGAGGATGAATATCCCAGCGCTTCCTGGTTGCCAATCATTTGTCAAAATCCTGCCGTAAAGCCCCCGACTTGGCTAAAGTTAGGCGGGATTCCTCCTTGTCCCTATCGGGGCTTATTTGCTTTTCAAGAAGAAGATGCCCATCTATTTTTCGGACGAGAAAAGTTCGTTGAGGATTTAGTCGCCGCAGTAACTAGAAAACCGTTGGTAGCAATAGTTGGTTCTTCTGGAAGTGGCAAGTCTTCGGTCGTATTTGCCGGACTCGTGCCAAAACTGCGCCAACAACCGCAGGTTCATTGGCAAATCGTTTCTTTTCGCCCAGGAAATAATCCTTTTGCGGCGCTAGCAACCGCATTTGACTCATTAGGGGAATCTCCTCAATCCCTTGAGAAAAAACTGCGAGACGACGACAAAGCTTTATGTTCGATTATCGAAAGTTCCCTCTCCTCTTCCTTATCTCAAATTATCGAAAGCTTCATCTCTTCCTCTTCCTCTCCCTTGTCTCCCTTGTCTTCCGAAGGACACTCTTTCCCTTGCCGCTTAGTTTTGATTGCCGATCGATTTGAGGAATTATATACCCTCTCTCCCCCAAGCGATCGCCAGCCTTTCTTAGATCTTTTGCTCAATGCGGTCAAATACGCCCCCGCCTTTACTTTAGTCCTAACTCTGCGGGCTGACTTTTATGGCACGGCTCTTGCTTACCGTCCTTTGAGCGATGCCTTGCAGGAAGCGATTCAAAACTTAGGGCCGATGAGTCAAGAAGAATTGCGATCGGCAATTGAAAAGCCAGCCGCCAGTTATGAAGTAGAACTAGAGCCAGGATTGACAGATAAACTCATTGATGCTGTCTGGGAGCGATCGGGACGTTTGCCGTTGTTAGAGTTTGCCCTGACTCAGCTATGGTCGGAACAGCAAGATAGCTGGTTAACCCATCAAGCTTACACAGAGATGGGCGGCGTAGAATCGGCACTGGCAAATCACGCCGAGGCAGCGTATGCCCAGCTATCCGAAGCTGACAGACAACGGATGCAGCGAGTTTTCATTCAGCTAGTCCAATTCACAGAAGGAGCAGAGGTAACCCATCGGTTAGCAACTCCCGATGAAGTCAAGCCGGAAAACTGGGATTTAGTGACGCGCTTGGCAGATGCTCGTTTGGTGGTTACTAACTGTAATGAAACTACTGGAAGCGAAACGGTAGAAATCGTGCATGAGGCACTGATTAGAAGCTGGGGACGACTGGGAGATTGGCTGCTAGCAGATGGAGAATTTCGCCGTTGGCAAGAACAGTTAAGGGCAGCCAAGCGTCAATGGGAAAATAGCGGCAACGATGAAGGTGCTTTGTTGCGAGGTAAATCTTTGATAGATGCCCAATATTGGCAAAGTCAGCGATCGCAAGAATTGAGTTCGGAGGATCGATGGTTCATTGAGTCAAGTTTAGACCTGCGAGATAAAGAGAGTAAAGCACAAAAACGCAGGCGAAAACTGACGGTTTCGGCACTCGTTAGCGGTTTGGTCGTAGCGTTGTTACTAGCGGGAATCGCTGTGTGGCAATGGCAAAATTCAGCGATTAGCGAAATAG
This sequence comes from Hydrococcus sp. Prado102, assembly GCA_025454425.1. GTDB lineage: Bacteria > Cyanobacteriota > Cyanobacteriia > Cyanobacteriales > Microcystaceae > Hydrococcus. The sequence continues at coordinate 3,088 of JALOOL010000325.1, forward strand.
CGGCGATCGCTAAATCGTCTAAATTACTCTCTGCATCCCATCAAGAGTTTAACGCCTTACTCGAAGGACTCCAAGCGGGGAGAAAGTTACAAAATATTGCTGGGACAGAAAACGATTCTCAACTTCGTTCCGATGTAATAGCTTCTCTCAAAGAAGCCATTTACGGCGTTAGAGAACGAAATCGTTTAGTCGGACATACAGATAGAGTTTATAGTGTCAGTTTTAGTCCTGACGATCGCACCCTTGCTTCGGCTAGTGGCGATAAAACCATCAAACTCTGGGGTCTTGATGGGACTTTATTGAAGACCATTCGAGCCCATGAAGAGGAAGTTTATGACGTTACTTATAGTCCCGACGGTCAAATAATGGCTTCATCTTCTGCCGATCGAACGATTAAACTTTGGAATCGCGATAGCACTTTATTGAAAACGCTTACCGGACATCAAGGAGAAGTTTATGACGTGGCTTTTAGTCGTGACGGTCAAACAATCGCTTCATCTTCTGCCGATCGAACCATTAAACTTTGGAATCGCGATGGAATTTTACTAAAAACGCTTACCGGACATACTAAAGAAGTCTATGACGTGGCTTTTAGTCGCGACGGTCAAATTATCGCTTCTGCTAGTGCTGACAAAAGCATTAATCTTTGGAGTCGCGACGGAACGTTACTAAAAACCGTGACAGGGTTTAACCAAGTCGTTCGGAGCGTTAATTTTAGCCCCGACAGTCAGACAATTGTTGCTAGCAGCGAAGATGGCATAATTCAATATTTGAGCAAAGATGGGAAACTTATCCATCGTTTGTTCGATGGAAATATCGTTTATCGCGCGATTTTTTCCCCCGATGGTCATACTTTTATCTCAGTCGGCGGCGACACGACTGTAAAATTCTGGAACTTAGATGGTAGTATGCTACAAACCTTCTACGGGCATACCGATGGCGTGTTAGACGTAGCCACGAGTAGCGATGGGAAAGCGATCGCATCTGCGTCGGCGGACGGAACGATTAAACTCTGGTATCGCGATGGACTTTTATTGCATACTCTTTACGGGCATGACGGAGATGTTAACAGCGCGGTTTTTAATCCCGATAACCAAATCCTCGCCTCGGTTAGCGGCGACAAGACGATTAAACTTTGGAAGCGCAATGGAACGTTAATTAAAACCCTGACAGGTCATACCGATGTCGTTCACGGACTGAGTTTCAGTCCCGACGGACAGACCTTTGCTAGCGCTAGTTGGGACAAGACGATTAAACTTTGGAGTCGCGATGGAACTTTGCTGGCAACCTTACAAGGACATAACGGAAAAGTTTATGCAGCGAGTTTTAGTCCTGACGGTCAAACGATCGCTTCTGCTAGCGGCGACGGCACTGTCAAACTTTGGACGCGCGATGGAACGTTAATTAAAACCCTTAAAGGTCATACCGATGTCGTTCATAGCGCCAAGTTCAGCCCCGACGGTCAATTAATTGCTTCCGCCAGTCACGATCGCACTGTTAAACTCTGGAGTCGCGAGGGCAAGTTGCTCAATACCTTAAAGGGTCATACCAATTGGGTTCACGAGGTAAATTTTAGCCCAGACGGTCAAGCGATCGCCTCTGCCAGTCATGACAGAACCGTTAAACTTTGGACGCGCGAGGGAAAACTGCTGAGAAGTTTAGTCGGACATACCGATAAAGTCTTGGGCGCGAATTTTAGCCCAGACGGTCAGACTATCGCCTCTGCTGCCCGTGACAAAACCATCAAACTCTGGCGTTTAGATGGCACGCCGATTACTACTTTGCGAGGTCATGGCAATTGGGTTCATGGCGTAAATTTTAGCCTTGACGGTCAAACCCTTGCTTCCGCTAGTTACGACCATACTGCAATTCTATGGAATTTAGAGAATCTAAACAATCTAGACGAGCTTTTGGTACGAGGGTGCGATTGGATGCAAGATTATCTGAAAAACAATCCCAATGGGAAAAAAGAAAGTGCCGTCTGCGATGGTATTAGTTAAAGCGATATTTTCAGCTTACTATCTGTCCTTTTCCCTATCCCGAAGCACAAATTTTGTAGGAACGAACAGTCGTTCGCCCCTAAAGTTTTTTGATGTCTTAATCTTTGTTTGGGTTACTCTGCCATTTCACGAAAATAAACCGCCGACTAGTAAGGTGTGAGAAGATGGCGTTTTCGCTTTTTCTTCTTCGTTTATAGCAGGAGAACGCAACTCATATAAATTTTTGCTGAGTTCTTTTGTCGCTTCGTAGTTTTCGATATCTCCTTGTCCGAAATAGAGTTGCGAAGCTTTGCGTAAATCGTCAATAGCTTTCTTTCTATGTCCTATTTCATTGCTAAGAATTCCTCGATGATGATAGGCTGGAGCAAAATTGGGATCGAGACGAATAGCAGATGTATGATCGTCGATCGCTCTGTTTTTGTCTCCAATGCGTTCTTGGCTGAGTCCGCGATTAAAATAAAATTCAGCAGAATTGGGATTGCTGACCATTTTTTGGGAAATTTCTTGGAGTTCTCGCATATTCATCACGACAGCTTCGATTTCTTGGTGATGTGTTTGTAGAGTTTGGGTAGCATTCTGTAGCAGTTGCATTTCTTTGGTCGAGTTAGCCGACGATTTCTGAAGGTCTGCCACTTGTCCAGATACGCTTCCAAATCTTTCTGATAATGCCTCAAAACTGGTTTGCTGTTCTTGAATTTGTCGATCGATTTGAGAAACTGACTTCTGATGAGATTGGCTCAGTTCGACTACACTATTTTGAATAGTACTCATTTGTTGCTGGCTAAATCTCTCCAACTGCGCGATCGCATTTTGATTTGCTTGCTGAGTTGCCATCATCTGAGTCGTCATTTGTCTGCGGTTGACGACATTAAGGACGATAGATGCAGATAAGGGAATAGTGGCGAAGGCGACTTGTTGAGTAACCGCAGCGGCGATAGAACCGCCGACTGCACCGACTACTGCGGCGACATCTAAAATTGTCGATAAATTGTTTGTTGGTTGGCTTTCCATAATTTAAAAATACCTTTCAATAATTTGTTCTAAATTTTCAAAACTTATGAGAGAAATTCGTCTACTTGATGGGTAAGGATCGTACAATCCGAAGCAGGAGACGCGGCACAAAGAAGAACGTAACCAGCTTCAATTTCATCGGGTTTTAAGAAAGTTAATGCTTGAGCAGTTTGCTCGACTCGACCTGCAAGAATTTTACCCAGACAGTCGAAACAAGAAGCGGCTCGACAAGAGTAAGGAAGTTCGATACCTTGGTCATCAGCAGCATCGAGAATATTCTCGCCCTCAGCTACCTGTATATTTTCCTGGAGTTCTTTGGCTTCGTTGACTAAATTCACCGAAAAGATGGTACTCATAATAGTAAAATCCCTTAATTATCTAAGAATGGCTCGATATGCTTGGAAGACTGGCAACAACAATTGCAATTCTTCCTCACTCACGTAATCTTTGACGACATCAGGGAAAATTTGATAAGTAACTCCCATTTCCCGCGCAAAACCAAAAGAACAAACAATCGTTCGATACCAAAGTAAAGGGTTTTCCCGCAGATAGTCTAGATCGTTAAACAAAACTGCGATCGCGGCATAGCGCAATCCTCTGTGCAAGTCTCGCTGACATCTTTCGGTGACATCTTGACCTGCGAGGCGGAATAAAGAAGGATCGGCTTTCTTTTTCGCAGCTTCCATACGAGGCATAATTTCGCTTTCAGCATCGCGAATTTTTTCGTAGGTACTGATGCGCGTTTCGATAGTTTCAAAATAGTCGTGGAGGAATTTTAACTCGCGATCGCTTGCATAGCGTCCATCAGCTTCAATACTCAAACGTGCTAGTTGTGTCAGCATAGTAGTTTCTTTTT